>CAZBTT010000491.1:0-4084 GCA_964494295.1 uncultured Acidobacteriota bacterium | reverse complement strand
TTCGGCCGGAGCGCGGGGGGTTGGGGGGCTGAGCACTTTGCGGCCCCCCAACTCAGAGACAGGCGGGCGGCCTGCGTGGTGAGATAGTCCCGCTCCGGCCGGCTGGCGGTGCGTTCCGCGGCGGCGCGGAAGGCCTTGATAGCCGCGGCGCGATCGCCCGCCATCTCGAAGAGGTGTCCGCGCACGGCATCGAGCCGATAGTGCCCGCGAAGCCGGCCATCGACATCGAGTTTCTCGAGCAGGCTCAGGCCTTTCGCCGGACCCTCGACCATCGCGGCGGCGATCGCGTGATTGAGCGCGGCCATCGGATTGTCGGTCATGCGCAAGAGCAAACCGTAGAGCGCGAGGATCTGCGGCCAGTCAGTCTCTTCGGTGCTCTTCGCTTCGTCATGCACCGCCGCAATCGCCGCCTGGAGCTGATACGGGCCGACCCTCCCACGCGCGAGGGCCGCCGTGACGTGAGCAACCCCTTCCAGGATGGCCTCCGTGTCCCAAAGGCGACGGTCCTGTTTGTCGAGAGGAATGAGTTCTCCGCCGGGCCCGGTGCGGGCGAGGCGGCGCGCGTCGGTCAGAAGCATCAGAGCCAGGAGTCCTTGGACCTCCGGATCTTCGGGAAGAAGCTCGCGGACGGCGCGGGTCAGGCGGATCGCCTCGCGGGCAAGCTCGATGCGCTGAAGAGCGGGGCCGATGCTCGTGGCGTAACCCTCGTTGAAGATGAGGTAGAGAACGTGAAGCACAGACTCGAGGCGGGCCGCGCGGTCGTCCACCGTGGGCAGGCCGAAAGGAACCCCGGAGGCCTTGATACTTTGCTTGGCCCGGCTGATCCGCTGGCCCATCGTGGCCTCGGGAACCATGAAGGCATTCGCGATCTCGGCGGTGGTGAGACCTCCGACGGCCCGTAACGTGAGGGCTATCGCCGACGGCGCGCTCAACGCGGCGTGGCAACAGGTAAAGAGGAGGGTGAGCGTGTCGTCTCCCGATTCCTCGCCCTCGGCATCGGGTGAGGCTTGCGCGAACTCATCGGCGCCTTGAAGGGCGAGGACCACACCTTCGCGGCGGCGTCTCGCGATCTCCTTCCGGATGTGGTCGGTCATGCGGCGGGACGCCACCTGGATCAACCAGCCCCGAGGGTTCAAGGGCACGCCCTCGCGCGGCCATTGCGTCATGGCCGCGATGAGGGCTTCTTGAACCGCGTCTTCGGCCGCGGAGAAATCGCCAAAACGCCGAACCACCGAGCCGAGAACCTGCGGCGTCAGGTCACGCAGCAGTTCTTCGGTCGGCGGCTCGGTCGGCGCCCGTTCTGCGCCGGACGTCACTCTGAAGGCGGCGGGCCGCTCATGACCTGCCGCACTTCTATCGGCATGTTCATGGGCTTGCCGCCGGGGCCGGGGGCGGCCGATGCGCGGGCGGCGATTTCATAGGCTCGCTCCGTGGTCGGAACATCCACGATCCAGTATCCGGCCAGGAACTCCTTTCCCTCGGCGTAGGGCCCGTCCGTGACCGCGGGCGTTCCCGCTTTGGTGGCCCGCACGATGCGCGCCTCGCCCGGGGACGCGAGACCCTCGGCCCCTACCAGTTCTCCGGCCGCGCCGAGTTCCTTGCTGAAACCGATCATGAAATCGATGTGGGCCTTGATCTCTGTGGGGGCCCAGTTCGTCAGGTTCCAGTCCGCGTTCCCTTTGGGCGCGTTCATCATCAGCATGTACTTCATTGTTCAGGCTCCTTGTTCGGGCGCCCCAATCGGCGCTTTCATGGGGAAGTCGGAGCACACCTTCGGATTTCGACATCCCGTCAAAGAAATTGTGGAGCAGTCTAGTCACGGAGGCGTCGCGGTTCTTCGGTTACCATCCCCAATGCCCAAGCTGAGTAGACACCGGGGACGGACAAGACCATGACCGCCGAAGCGGTGCGGATGAAACGTCGCAAGCGTATCGCGCTGATCGCCCACGACAACCGCAAGACCGACATCCTGGACTGGGCCCGCTACAACCGCGGCACGCTGAGCGAGCATGAACTTTTCGCCACGGGGACCACGGGCGCGCTTCTCGCCGCGGACCTGGCCCTTCCGGTCACCCGTTTCCTGAGCGGTCCGCTCGGCGGCGATCAGCAGGTGGGGGCGGCGCTCGCCGAGGGCCGGATCGACTTCGTGATCTTCTTCTGGGATCCCCTCGAACCCCAGCCTCACGATGTCGATGTGAAAGCTCTTCTTCGCATCGCGGTCGTCTACAACACCCCCATCGCCTGCAACCGCGCCACCGCCGATTTCATCCTGTCGAGTCATCTGATGGCGGAGGAATACGAGCGGATCGTTCCGAACTTCGCCCGAACCATCAGCGTGCGATAGAAGCAGCGCCCCGATGTCCGAACTCACGCCGCCGGTCGCAAGGCCCATCCCCAAAACCACGCTCCTCCACGGCGAGACGCTCGTGGACAACTACTTCTGGCTGCGCGAGAAGGAGAACCCCGAGGTGCGCGCGTACCTCGAGGCCGAGAACGACTACGCGGACGCGGTTACCTCGAGTGAGTCCGGCCTCACGGCCTCCCTCTACGACGAGATGCTGGCGCGGATTCAGGAGGACGACACGAGCGCCCCGTACCGTTTCCGCGGCTACCTGCATCGCGTGCGCACTGAGAAAGGCCGGCAGTATCCCCTCCACGAGAGGCGGCCAGCGGACGAACATGGCGGCGACTTTCAAACCGTCATCGACGTGAACGCACTCGCCCTCGGGAAGACGTTCATGTCCCTGGGCGCGTACCGGATGAGCGACGACGGGAAACAGCTCGCCTACTCGACCGACGACACCGGCTTCCGGCAGTACCGGTTGCAGGTCAAGAACCTCGTAACCGGCGAGGTATGGAGCCGCACCTTCGAGAAGACCATCTCGGTGGCCTGGGCCGCGGACTCACAGACGCTCTTCTTCACTGAAGAAGACCACGCCAAGCGCGCGGCCCGACTGTACCGTGTTCAAGCCTGGACTGACGAGGCGGCCGAACTCATCTTCGAGGAGCCGGACGAGAGGTTCAATCTCGACATCTTCCGGTCGAGAAGCGCCGCGATTCTCTTTCTGGTGACCGCCTCCCACACCACCGCCGAATTCCACTGGGTCGATGCGGCGACACCGCGAGCGACTTTCAAGATGATGGTCGGACGCCTTCAGGACCACGAGTACGACGTGGATCATCAGGACGATCGTTTCCTGATCCGCACGAACGACCGCGGCCGCAACTTCCGGCTCGTCGAAGCTCCGGTGTCGGCTCCTTCCGAGGAGAACTGGCGCGAAATCGTCCCGCACCGGGACGATGTGATGCTCGAGGGCGCCCTCGCCTTCAAGGACGCGGTCGTCCTGTGCGAACGGTCGGACGGTCTGCCCCGTTTCCGGTCTCTGCGGCGCGATGGTTCCAGGGGCGTCGAAGCTGCGTTCGATGAGCCAACCTACACCGCGTTCTCCCAGGACAACCGTGAGTACGACGCTCCGGCGTTTCGTTACTCCTACCAGTCTCTGGTCACGCCGCCTTCGGTGTTCGACCTCGACCTCACGACGGGCCGGAGCACGCTCATCAAGCAGACGGTGGTCAAGGGTCCGTTCGACCGCGGGCTCTACGTCTCCGAGCGAATCTCCGCGATGGCGTCTGACGGCACGAAGGTGCCAATCTCCGTGGTTCGAAGACGCGACACCGCGGTGGATGGAAGCTCGCCCATGTACCTGCTCGGTTACGGCTCGTACGGCTACCCCTATCCCGTGTCCTTCGTTTCGCAGCGCCTGTCCCTCCTCGACCGCGGCTTCGTGATCGCCCTCGCCCACATCCGTGGCGGGGGAGAAATGGGAAAAACCTGGCACGACGCCGGGCGCATGGCCACGAAAATGAACACGTTCACCGACTTCATCGCCTGCGCCGAGCACCTCATCGAACGGCGCTACACGTCAAGCGGAAGACTCGTCATCGAGGGTGGTTCCGCGGGCGGCCTGCTCATGGGCGCGGTGACGAACATGCGGCCGGATCTGATGAAGGCGGTGATCGCGAAGGTTCCCTTCGTGGATGTCATCAACTCGATGCTCGATGAGGATCTGCCTCTCACCGTGGC
>CAZBTT010000490.1:0-4090 GCA_964494295.1 uncultured Acidobacteriota bacterium | reverse complement strand
CGAGAGCTGGAAGCGCGCGGAGACGTTGCCCGGCCTGGTCTTCAAGAGTCAGCTGGAGGAGCCGCTCCAGCCGGTGGTCAACCGTGTGGCCTTCAGTCCGGATGGGCGTCTGCTGCTGGCCCAAGACGATGCGGGCATCCACCTCCTGTCCCGCGAGCCGTTCCGGCCCCTGTTTCGCATCGACGCCCCAGAGGCCGTTCGCGCGTTCTTCTCTCCGGACTCACGGGCGCTGTTGTTTCACACCTCGTCCCTGCGAGTCGAGAAGTGGGACGTCACGTCCCGGGAACGAGTGCTCCTGACGGAGATCGTGCGCCCGAAACCGTGTCTCGCCTCAACGCTGTCTCCCGACGGGGCCTCGCTCGCCTGTCTGGACTCGGACCGCGCGTTGATAGTGCTCGACGTCGCGGCCGGGGCGGAGATTTTCAGAAAGGATTCATTCGCGCCGGAGTCGGGCCTCGGCGCAGCGCTCGACGCTCTAATGGGTACGGGCGCCAATCTGATCTTCTCGCCAGAGGGCCGCTACCTTCTCGCCGCGCAGACCCGACAGGTCCTGGCCTACGACCTGCATGAGAAGAAGCGACTCTCAATCGGAGGGCAGCTGGACGACCTCCTGAGGAGCGGGTACGGGGTGGCCTTTCTCGACCCCAATCGCGTAGCTGGTTTCGAAGCCTTCTCCGGCCGGCTCCTCGTCGTTCAATTCCCTGGCGGCAAGGTTCTCTCCAAGACCCCTTACCAGGTTCCGGGAACGATCAGCGCGGCTTCCGCGGGCGAAAGTGTGCTGATGCGGCCGGGCGGGCAGTACCCGGTGGCCGCAGTCAACGTCACCACCGGGAAGACGCTGGCCGCCAGCATGGCCCCGGCGCTCGACGTGTTCAATGACCTTCTGCTGAGCGAAGCCGGCGACGGCCAGCTTGACCTGCGGCGGTTGAAGGAAGGGGCGGCGAGCGTCCGTATCGCGACATCACCCCTGCTTCCGAGCCCCCTGACTGCGCTTGTGGTGACCTCTCTCAGTTCGGATTCGAAGTGGCTCGCCATGTCCGGGAAGTTCCGCGGCGCGGTATGGAACCTGGAGACCCGGAAGCGGGTCGCGATGATGCGCGGCTTCACGGGCGCCTATTTCGACGCGGCCGAGGTCGCCCTTTTCGCCGACTTTCCGAGGTTCAAGGACCAGCCAAGGACGGTTGGGCGGCTCGATCTCAGCACCGCCAAAATCGCCGGAGCCCATCCGGTGGAAGACGGCACGGTCAGTGTTCAGCTGGGCCCGGTCATGCTGAACGTCCGTACCGACCCCAAGAAGAAGAACGTCGTCACTTTCGAGGTGAACGATGTTCGGACCAACGCGCGTCTGTGGAGCCGCACCATCGATGAAGGCACGCCCAGCTTCATCCCCCTGGCCGACGGCGACATCGTGCTTGCCTGGCCAACGCACCTGAAGGATGCGTACGCGGTGATCTCGCGGAACCCGACCCTTGCGACCCGGCTTGCGTCGGTGACCCGGAAAGAAGGGGAGTACGTTCTCGAGGTGATTGCGGCTCGAACCGGGAACACGGCGGGCAGCGTTGTGTTCACCCGCGGGAGCGATCTGTCCTACGTTCGGCGGGCCCACGCGGCGGCGGGAGTGCTGGCCGTCGAAGACGGCCTCGACCGAGTCTCCATCTTCTCCCTCGCGGATGGCAGCCTTCGCCAGAGGATCTTCGCGCGCCAGGCCTCCCTTTCTCCATCAGGAGCTTCGCTGGCCGCGGAGAACACTCCGGGGCGTCTCACCATCTACGATGTTGCGAGCGGCGAGAAGCGAATTGAACTGACATTCGCCCACCCGCTCGCCTCCGGCCGCTTTGTCGACGACGGACGCATCCTCGCCGTGACCGCGGATCAGGCGGTGTATCTGGTGGACGTTCCCAGCTCACCCGCTTCGCAATCGCGCTGAAAGCTCGCTCCCCTGCGCGGGCGGGGTCTGGCGTCAACGCTAGTAACGTGGCCGACATGATCGCCATCCTCCCTGTCCTGGTCGCCGCCGCACCCCTTCTGGCCGCGGAGCATCCGAAGAACGACTACAGCAAGCCGGAGAACTGGCTGTGCCGCCCCGGGCTCGCGGGCGATGTCTGCGCTGCTTCGAAGCTGGACAGCACTACGGTGGCGGAGAACGGCCGGCTCAAGGTCGAGAAGTGGAAGGCCAATTCCAAAGCGGCGGTGGATTGCTTCTATGTCTACCCGACGGTCTCAAACGACCCCACCTCGAACAGCGACATGACCGCGAACGCCGATGAACGGAGGGTGATCGAGCATCAAATCGCGCGGTTTGGTTCGCACTGCCGTGTCTATGCGCCGTTGTATCGGCAGGTGACACTCACGGCCCTGCGGGCGCTCATCGTCGGGAAGCCGATGGCGGATGCCGACTTCGGCCTGCCGTACAAGGACGTAAGCGACGCCTGGAACCACTATCTCGAAAATGACAACAAGGGACGCGGCGTGGTGCTGATCGGACACTCGCAGGGCGCGATCGTGCTGACCCAGCTGATCCGGGAACAGCTCGACAGGAATGAGGCGAAGAGGGCGCTGCTGATCTCCGCGTTCCTGCTCGGCGCGAACGTTCCTGTGCCGGACGGGAAGGATGTCGGCGGCGCGTTTGAAAACGTTCCGCTGTGCAGAGCCTCTGGACAGGCGGGCTGTGTGGTGGCCTTCTCAACGTTCCGGGCGACCGACCCTCCGCCCGCGAACACGCTGTTCGGGCGGGCGCCCGGAGGAATGACCGCAGCCTGCGTGAATCCGGCGGCCCTGGGGGGCGGCGCGGCGACACTACGCGCCTATTTGTCGAACGGCGGAAGCATCCTCTCGCCCGAAGTCTCGCCGCTGCCCTGGGTCACTCCCGCGCCCAGGAAGCCGGTCGCCACACCCTTCGTCACGGTTCCCGGCTTGTTGACCGGGGAATGCGTGAAGGGGGAGACCGGTTCTTACCTTGCGATCCGCGTGAACGCCGATACCGCGGACCCGCGTGTCGACGACATCAAGGGCGATGTTGTTTCCGCTGGCGCGAGGCTCGCCAACTGGGGGCTGCATCCCATCGACATGCATCTCGTGATGGGCGACCTGCTCGACCTGGTCGCGAAGCAAAGCAAAGCGTGGCTGGCACAGCGACGCCCGGCGCGTTGACGCCGAGCTGTTTCGTGACGTGGCGTTTTACTTGCTGAAGTACGCCATGACGTCGAGACTTCTCCTCATCCTGACCACGCAGGTGGGCGCTGTCCCTGAGCAATCCCCGCCCCAGCCCGTAAACGTGCTGCCCGCGGCGGGGGTCGCAGTGAGGGTCACCCGAGTGCCTGCCGGGTAGGTCTTGCCGCAAACCGCTTTTGCGCATTCACCCTCGACGCCGACGACCTGCGGGACGGCGTGGAGTTTGGCCCGGTCCACGGTGATGACGCCCTCGCCCGTGTTGTTGCTCGAGTGAACAACAATCAGGTGTTTCCCCGCCGCATGAGCCGGCGCGACGCTCAAGAGCGCGGTGGCGAGAACGGTGACGCCAAGAACCAGGATGCGTTGTTTCATTTTGATCTCTCCTTAAGAAGTCCAAGAACAACTGATTTTGACCCCATTTGCCCCCGCGCGTCTCATGCCGGTGGCGAGAAGATGTGGGCGGCCCCGGGTACCATCCCTTGGGCGAGTCACGATGAAGTGCCCGGGAGCCGTACCCTTAAGGGGTGACATTTCCCCTGTCTAGTCGGCGGCGTCCGGTAATCGCCCTCGCGATCGTCACTGCGGGGTTCGTCAGCCTGGGTTGCCCGGCGCCTACGAATCCATCGGAAGGAACGGGAACCTTCGAGGGACTGTATCTCCAGGGGTTCGAGGTCTCCGTGTTCACGCCGTGCGGAGGAGGATCGCCGAATTCCACAACCGGCTACTGGCTAACCGGCAGCGCCGCCTTCCATGAGCGATACAACGCACTCGCCACGACCCGTGGCGCAAACGGTTTCGGCCCGGTCGTCTACACAAGGTTCACCGGGGCGCGCCCCGCCGAGGGCCGGTCTGGGCCCCTCGGCGTTTCCCAGCGCGAGATCCCAGTCCCACAGGTGACCGAAATGGGGGTTCACACCCA
>CAZBTT010000489.1:487-4104 GCA_964494295.1 uncultured Acidobacteriota bacterium | reverse complement strand
TCGGGAGGTTCGGAAAGTACTCTTCTCCATGAAGGACAGCGCCGGTCGCCTTCATCCAGTTGTCCATGAACGCGGCCTGCATCTGAGCTACCGCGGGCCCTTCGAGCCGGTAGTGTGAATCGCGCCAATGCTCCGCGTCCTGGGCGTTGCCGAGCCATTGGTCCGCGATGCCGACGCCTCCCGTGAACCCGACGCTTCCGTCCAAAACCAGGAGCTTGCGATGGGTCCGATTGTTCATCCTGGACAGGCTGTACCAACGCGGCTCATGATATTTCTCGACGATCACCCCCGCGGCGCGGAGCGCCTCGAGCAGCTTCGTGTCCATACTCGCGCTGCCGGCCCAGTCGAGGAGAACGTGAACCTTGACCCCCGCGCGCGCGCGTTCGGAGAACGCCTCGACGAAACGGCTCCCGATCTGGCCGGACCAGTAGATGTAGGTTTCGAAACTGATCGTGCGTCGAGCTTGCGCAATGGCGGCGAGCATCGCCGGAAAGATCTCATCTCCATTCGAGAGACAGGTCACGCGGTTGCCGTCGTTCAGGGCGGGTCCGAGCAGGCTTCCCAACGATCGCAGGAACTGGGGATCGCTGACCGCGTATAGAGGCCTGATCTCCTTGTCGATCTTCTTCTCACTCGTCATGAAGTTCATCACGACCACGGTCACGGCAATGGTCGCGAGAATGGTGAGAAGGATGGTCATGGCGTCATCACCCGAGAGGTTCGGGAGGTCCGGCGAGGTTCACAGCCGCCCGGACAAGACCATCACAAGCACGATGATCAGGACCAGGCCCAGACCGCCGCTTGGGCCATAGCCCCAGTTCCGGCTGTGTCTCCAGCGGGGCGTGGAGCCGAACAACAACACGATCAGAACGACCAGCAGCAGGGTGCCTGTGCTCATGAGATCTCCTTCGAGGGTTGGGTGGACGAGGTCCCACCACCGGCGAGCGTAGCCTCAAGAGAATTCTCGGGTCGGTTCGACGTCGCACACACGGACCGTCGGCGACACAAACCCTGACTGGTAGCGCTTATGCCCCCGGAGGCTTCGCGGCCGCGGCGGCCTCGATCCAGGCCGTGACGTCACGGTCCAGCAGGTCCAGGGGCAGCGCGCCATTCGCGAGAATGGCCTCGTGGAAGGCCTTGATGTCGAACTTCGCACCCAGTCGTTCTTCCGCGCGCTTTCGCAGTTCGAGGATCTTGATCATCCCGAACGTGTAGGCGAGCCCCTGTCCGGCTTCGGTGATGTGACGGTCGGTCTCCGCAGTCGCCGGGCCGATCTTGAAGCCGGTGTTTTCCGCCATGTACGCGATGGCCTGGGTGCGCGTCCAGCCGAGAGCGTGGACGCCGCTATCCACCACCAGCCGGACCGCGCGCCAGATCTCGTAGGTGAGCCGGCCGAAATCGTGGTAGGGATCCTGGAAGAAGCCGACCTCGCGGCCGAGGCGCTCCGCGTAAAGGCCCCAGCCTTCGACGAACACGGTGATGCCAAGCTTCCGGCGGAAGTCGGAGAGCGCCTTGTTCTCCCTCGCCCGCATGATCTGGAGGTGGTGTCCGGGCACACCTTCGTGAAACGCGAGCGACTCCGCGACGTAGAGCGGCTGCGCCTTTATGTCGGAGGTGTTGATGTTGACGAAGCCCGCGCGCGTGCCCTCAGGGTCTCCGGAGTCATAGTAACCGGCCGACTGACGGATGGCGATCCGCTCGGGCATGGGCCGGATGCCGTAGGGCGTGCGGGGCAGCACCGAGAAGATCCGGGGCAGCGCGCCATCCATGCGCTTGGCCGCGAGAGCCACCGCCTGAAGGTACTTCTCCTCGCTGTCCACCGTGAATCTCGGATCTTCCTGGAGAAGCTTGATGAACTCCGCGAACGTCCCGACAAAGCCGGTGCGGCGGATGACTTGCTCCATCTCGCCGCGGATCCGGGCGACTTCGCGCTTGCCGGTCTCGTGGACTTCCTCGGGCGAGAGGGGCAGGGTGGTGTGCATCAGGATGCGATGCCGGTAGAAGGCCGCGCCGCCAGGCAGGGAGTGGAGGCCTAGGGTGGTGCGTGCGGCGGGCAGGTACTCGGTGCGCAGAAAGGTGAGGAAATCCTTCAACCCCGGCATGACCGAGTCGCGAAGCGCGAGGGCGCCATCGCGCTCGATGCGCTCGCGATCCCCGGCGGGGAACGAGGTCGGCACATTCGCGAACGGGCGATAGAGCAGGCTCGCCTTCACGTCCGCGACGATGAGCGCCGCCACCGGCTCGTCGTAGCCGGACAAGACATCCTTCGGAACCGTCCGGCCGGACTTCAGACCGGCGCGCAGAAGAGCGATGTTTTGCCCCGCGTGCTCGCGGAACGATTGGAGCTTCGCGATGTACTCGTCGAAGTCCGCCACTTTGTCGAAGTTGTACTTGTCGGGCAGGGCCGAAATCTCGAAATGAAATCCCTCGCGTGAACCGATCGGGACCTCGAAGGCGCGGAATCGAAGCTCGTTCCGCCGGTCGCGCAGCTGACGGGAGAGGATTTCCGCATCCGTCCGCAGAGCAGGAGACAGAGTGGCCCGATCGATTGCGGCTAGGCGGGCGTCGAACGCGGCCAGTGTCCCGGCCTCCTCAGCGTAGCGGCGGTCCGAGACATCCTCCAGCCGTTTCGCGTAGCGAGCGTCGACGCCCTCGGGTCGCGCGAGAACGTAGCCCTTCTCTCGATGGGCCCCGATGTCCCGGATCAACTCACCGAGGGCTTGCTCCGGCGGGCTCTGGCCGAGCGCCAGGGGGGAGGTGCCGCAGAGGAGGAGGAGGGCGAGCGCCATTCGAGGGCCATGGATCATGCCCCGAAGTCTAGCTACACCGCCGTAGGCTCAGCCCGATTTTCGCCTCCCTGAGCGTTGGAACACTCCTGGGGTGGCTGCCCGATATTGTTAACAAGTCCCATATATACAGCTATTTACTGGCGCATCGCGTGGCGGAGCGCAGTTGACGTGCGGTCTTGCCTTGACAGAAAGGCGAAAACAAAGCGAAAATACTTTCGTTCGGTTGGACCCGAACCGGACGCAACCAGGGGTACCTTGGGCGCGTCAAAGAAAGAGGTCGCCCAAATGTCTGCTCTCGAAACACTCTCCCTCGCATCCCTCAGCATCGGCGCCGCCGCGATTCTGCGGTTCGTGTGGCTCGATTCGCTTCGGTTCTCTGAGCCCGGGCTCGAGACCTCCGATCCAGAGGCCGTGAGTCCTCGAACGGCCCAGCGCCTTGCCACGCAGGCCGAGGCGGCTCGAGTTCTCGAGGAAACCGAGAGTCTGCCTCGGGCGGCTTAGTCGCCATCGAGATCCGGTCCTGCTGCTGTAAACTTCGCGGCCCGGCCGTTGCTGCAACAGCAATGACCCCGTAGTGCAGCGGTTAGCACGTCGCCCTTTCAAGGCGAAGATCGAGGGTTCGAATCCCTCCGGGGTTACCACCCCTTCGGGCTTCAAACCCTCTCCATGCGGTGCGAGGGTTTCCAGGTTGATCTGCCGGCCTTCGGCCGTCGGATCCCATGGGGCGCCTTACTTCGTGCGGCGTCGAATCCCAAATGGGTTACCACTCGTTCGGATCAAACCCTCCCGCAGCGAATGCGAGGGTTCCGCCAGAGTGACGGCCGGACC
>CAZBTT010000489.1:0-477 GCA_964494295.1 uncultured Acidobacteriota bacterium | reverse complement strand
CCGCCCCTACCCCGCTTTACCGGTGATGTCTATCACCGGTAAAGCAGGTCGGGATCACCGGAAATACCGGTGTTCCGGTGATCAAATCGCTTGGTTTGATCACCGGACTGCATTCGCATCGTCGCCGATCACCGGAACACCGGAAATACCGGTGTTCCGGTGATCCATTCCGGTCATCCACTGGCCGGAATTCGTACCCCCGTCACTTCGCGTGCCGCGCCTTACTTCGTGCGGCGTCGAATCCCGCACTCCGTCGCGGGGGTATCTATGGCCTGCGCGGCGAGAGGTCCAGTCGGCCGCTGAGGTGAATGGTGAGAGTTCCGACCTGCAGGGCGAGGGAAGTGGGGGACAGTGTCGGGGGCCCACGGCGATCGCGGTTCGGTGTTTCGCCTATTGCGGCCTGTATGCGAACACTTCCAAGCGCTTTGCTGGCTTCGCTTCGGGAACTGGTGTCGCGCCTATGAGGGCGCAGCCCTC
>CAZBTT010000488.1:0-4105 GCA_964494295.1 uncultured Acidobacteriota bacterium | reverse complement strand
AAAAGGGAAATTCGTTTACGCGGGACACGTCGGTGGGGGCATGAGCAACGCGGCGCTCGACGCCTTCGCCAAGGTGCTCGAGCCTTTGCAAACCGACGCCTGCCCCTTCTCCGCAAAACCGAAGACGAACACGCCCGCGCATTGGGTGAAGCCGAAGATCGTGGTGCAGGTGAAGTTCAACGAATGGACATCAGACGGTGTCCTGCGCCAGCCTCCTGCGTCCGAACCGCCACCAAAAACGAGACGATCCAGGTCGAACTGGTGGCGAGGGAAGGATTCGAACCTTCGAAGGCCGGGGGCCGACAGGTTTACAGCCTGTTGCGTTTGACCGCTTCGCTACCTCCCCAAAAACTTTCACATTTAAGGGACGACTTCCGCCTTCGACCGTTCAAGGATGGAGCTGGCGGAGGGAATTGAACCCCCGACCCGCAGTTTACAAAACTGCCGCTCTACCCCTGAGCTACGCCAGCGACGGAGCCACGGAGGATAGCAAATAATTACCGCTGGATCGTCGCTTTCACTGTCAGGATGAAGGTTCGCGACGATGCGGGGTCGGCGGCGCGGGCAATCTCGACCGTCTCTCCATCGTTGAGGATCACGGTCTGGCTCTGCCGCAGGGCGAGCTTCGGAATAATCGCGGTCGGCTTCTCCGCCTCCACCGGCACCACCGCGTCGGCGGTGAGTCGCAGACGGATCCGGTCGCCCACCACCTCCGGGCTCGCATCGGCGTTGAACGAGTAGTCGACCGCCGAAGCGCCCGGCACCACCACCGCGGTGGTTCGATTCATGCCACTCTCCTGATCCGCGACGGTCATGGTGAGTACTCTCGGCGCTCCCTTGCTGTCGGAGAGTGTGACCTCGATCCGCACGTTGATCATCTGCCCGCGCTTTTTCGGCGGAGGCGGCGGCGCGAGCACGGCGACCGGCGCTGCGGGAGCCGCCGCGGCCTTGGGAGCCCTCGGTGATTCGGGCGCGGGGGGCTGGGGCGTCACTTCGACCATGACCTCCGCCGGGACCATCGGCGCGGCCGGGGCCGCGGCCACACTCGGCGGCGTGGGCGGAGCGGAAACGGGCTGGGCGAGAACGAGTGCGGGTGAGGCGCTCATGATTGCGGCGAACAACAACGTGCGTGGTTTCATCTTTGGGACTCCTTACTGCTTGGGTTCATGTTCATTCGGAAGGCTGGAAACAACGAGGGGACTAATCTCGATCTGCGGGATCACGATCGACTCACCGGAAAGGAGGTCGGTCGAGAGCGGCTCCGGGGCGGCGATCGCGGCAACGACGAGCCTCGGCAAACCCTCATAGGGCGGCTCAGCCGCGGTGGCGGTTCGACGACTCGGTCGCCGGAGCGAGCGCGTCTCATTCGTCGGGACCGCCGGCTCGGGCTCGATCGATGGAACGGGGCGAGCCTCCGAGGCGACGGGGGCGGCCCCGGACTGCACGATCACTTCGGGGGGAGCCTCCGCAGCCGGAGTCCTGCTCATAACGACGACACCGATCGCGATAATCAGGATCGCCGCCACCGCCAGCCAGGTGGGAAGCGACGCAGCACGGCCTCCCCCCATCGCCCGTCGCACCGACGCGGCATTCACCCGACGCGGCTCCTCCGCCGCGATCGAGGCCAGCACTTCGTCGATCTCGCGATCGAGAGCGTCCTTCGGCTGGTGGTTCATCGCGAAGCGTTCTCCAGAGAAGAGCGCAGCAGCGCGCGCGCCTCGTGGACGCGGCTCTTGATCGTGCCCTCGCGAACCCCCAGCATCGACGCGATCGTCTCGTAGTCGAGATCGCCGCCACTCGCCAGCAGCAGGGTGTCCCGAAGGTTCTCGGGCAGGCGGTCGATCTCCCGCCGGACCTTCGCGTGAGCGGATGCGGCCAGCGTCGAACGTTCAGGGTCGGCTTCCAGTGAGGGAAGCTCAACCGCATCCGGCGCGTCGAGATGGAGGAAACTGCGGAAACGGCCACGTCGACGGTGATCCATCGACTTGTTCCACGCGATTCTCGACAGCCATGTCCGCAGTTGGGACTCGCCACGGAACGTGTCGAGCTTGCGGTAGGCGGTAATGAAGGTTTCCTGGGTCACGTCCTCGGCGTCCTCGCGGTTGCGGAGCGCGGCCAGCGCGGCCCGGAAGACGGCCCCCTTGTGGCGCTCGACGATTTCGTCGAAGGCCGCGGGGTCGCCGTCCTGAGCGCGATGGACAAGTTCCTCATCGGTCACACAATCCATAGACGGGTCCTTCTGGCCCGAGGTTGGCACATTTTCCGCACGGGCCAACCGGGCGTCGAACCGACCCGGGCTGCCGGCTCAGCGCACCGTCTACTTCGGAGCGCGCGTGAGTGTGACCTCCGAGCCGTCCGACTGCTCGACCCTGAGCGTCACCAGGCCGGCGGTCTCGGCGAAGCGCAGGCGCTGGGAGCCAAAGGCGAACGTGTCTCCGCCCAGGGGAACCAGAGGCTCGCTCATGCCACCGTTGCGACGCGCGTAGTGGAGTTCGGCGCCGCGGACGGAGACAACGCGGCCGTCGTAGGTTCCGGCGAACCGGGCGAGCCGCGCGGCGGGGTCGGGCGTCGCCCGCAACCGGGCCTCGGACGTCTCGATCAGCCGCTCCAGGATGCGCTTGCGGTTCACATCAGCGGTGACTCCCGCCGCGACGACCTTCAAGGCGGCGAGGTGGCCCGCGGTCAGGGCCTGCTCTGGATCAACCGCGATGTCGGGCTCGACCCCGACCTGCTCCCACTCGCGACCGCTTTCGGGATCGGAAACTCTGGTGACGGAAATCGAAGCCGTGAAACCATGACCGATGGGAACCTGCGCCACCATCCGGCCCGCACCCGCGGTTCGACGGCCCACCAGGGTCGCGCGACGCCGGTTCTTGAGCACGAAGGAAAACTCCTCGGCCGCGGAGCCCGTCCCCTGACTGATGAGGAGGAAGAGCGGCACGTCGGGCCGGCGCGGACCCGGGACTTCGCCGAGGGTCATGCGACGGCTCGGCTCCGGGTTGTTCCGGGTGCGGACGTCGATGGTGGGAACGGGAGTGTCCCCGAAGAAATGGCTGAAGATGAAGTGGCTCATGTCCGAAGCGCCGCCGCCGTTGCGTCGCACATCGATGAGGAGCGCGTCGGTGCGAGAGAGGAAACGCAGGGCGTCCACCACGGCGTCGCGATAGTCGCCGCCGGTGAAGCCTGTTATCTCGAGATAGCCGACGTTGCCGTCGAGGATCTCGGCGCGGCCCATCCCGAAGTTGAGCAGCCGGGGATCGCCGAAGGGGCTCGCGGCCCGGCCGGGTGGGGGCGCTGGATCCTTCGAATAGCGAAGGCCAAGGTGAAGATCGCCATTCACCGAGCGCAGGTCGCGCGTCACCACCTCGGCGAACTGAGCGGGATTAGAGGTCGCGTCGTAGGCCCGGAATTCCTGTTTCGCGCGGAGAGCCTTCACGATCGCGGGGACGGCCTCGACATCGACATAAGTCGATTCAAGGCGAGCGATGACGGCGTCGAGAACCTCGGACCGAATCGCGGGGCTGAGCACGGCCTCGGCCGTCGAGGCAGCGGCCGAAGGGATCGGGTGGGCGATGGACAGCGCGACGGCAATCAGGGTGTGTAGGTTTCTCATCAAGGCTCCAATCGAGGGAGGGGCATTCGGTCCACCAAGATAAACGCCTACTCGCCTCTGAGTGCTATGGCCGCGTCGACCCTGGTCACCCGACGCGCGGGGATCCAGCAGGCGAATCCCGCGACCATGAGCAGCAGAGGCGGCGCGAGCGTGAAGACGGCGGCGTCAAGGATCGAGGCCGGCGCGACCCTCCACGCGAGCGCGAGCGCCAGGCTCCAACCGACGAACGCGCCCAGTGTCGCCACCTTGAAACTCTCGCCCACGAAATGGCGGATCACCCGGTGTGAAGTCGCGCCAAGCGCCAGGCGAACTCCGATCTCGCGGGTGCGGAGCGAGATGGCATAGGCCACCACCGCGTAGATCCCGATCGCGGCGAGGGCGAGCAAAAGCGGTCCGAGCACCGAGAACATCTGCGCGGGGATCTTCCGGAAGATCAGGTTCGCGTCGATCTGCTCGGTCATCGTCCGGATGTTGAAGACTGGAACTTCGGCA
>CAZBTT010000487.1:0-4135 GCA_964494295.1 uncultured Acidobacteriota bacterium | reverse complement strand
CCGACGAGACATTCCTTGAAGCCTCGAAGCTGGGCCTGCGGCGGGCGCAGGAGGCCCTCGGGGTCCTGATCGGCGAAGGCGGCCCGATCGACGCGGCCGGGGAACCCGCTTTCGACATCGCTCCCGCCGACATCGCGGACGGCTGGATGACCACCCGGTCGGACATGCTTCTTCTCGCGGCGGAGCAGCGCGCGGCCCGGAATGTGTTGAAGGGCAGTTCGAAGGACTGGTGGCCGACCGTGAAGCTGAGCTTCGATCCGCAATACGTGACGCCCGCCGGCCTCTTCCAGCCATCGAAGACCTGGCGCCTTGGGTTCGAGCTGTCGCAGACCATCTACAACGGCGGCGAACGCAGCGGGGTCCAGAAGGTTCGGGAGGCCGATGCGCAGGCCGTCGATTTCGCAATCGTCCAGCGACAGATCCAGGCGCGCTCGGAAATCCGAAACGCGCGGACCTCGGTTGAGGCGTACACACGCGTCCTCCTGAGCGCTCGTCAGGCCGCGGAGCAGGCGAACGTGGTCCTGAAGATCACGATCGCTGCGTTCGACGCGGGCGCTTCCACGAATATCGAGGTCATCGAGGCCCAGCGCACCGCGCGTGATGTGGAGACGTCACTGGCCCAGGCCGAGGATGCGCTCCGTCAGGCCCAGTTCGATCTGCTCGTGGCCCTCGGACGCTTTCCGAAGTGATGCGCCGTCACCACTCGATTCCGTTGACCGAGCGGAAATAGGGGAAGCCAAGACGGCCCCTGCCGACCTCGACCTCGATCGAGCGGCCGGGAACGAGCGAGGAGTAGATCCCGGCCGGAACCTTCAAGGGCGACGGAACCGTGATCTCCCCGAGGGATGTGAGCCGCGCGTGGTAGTGGGTGCGGGTTCCTCCGCGACGTCGCCTCGATGTGGTCGTCCACTTCTCCTCGACCCTTACCTCGACCAGCACCGGCGGCGTGACATCAAGCCGGCGGTTAATGTCAGCGACGGTCTCGATGCCGAGCACGGGCAGCGACAGCAGGAGGAGAATCTGGCTCTCGACCAGCACGCGGTGCGAGCGCGAGGACCGTTCGAGGATCAAGACGATGAGTCCGAGCAGGGCGGCAAAAGTGACAACGGCGACGAAGAGCCCGGGAAGGATCAGCCGTAGGCTGGAAAAATGTGAACCGACGTCGCCGAACACCTGAAAGTACGCGACCGCCGCGTAGCCCGCAATCGACCAGACCAGCGCCTCGACCAGGAGAACACGCGCCGCAAAAGGATCGGCGAGACGGCCGCGCGACGATCGCGACGCCGCCTCGATCGACGACTTGAGCTGAGCCAGTCGCCCGACCCAGGCAGAGGCGGGCTTTTCGTCTCTCGAAACCGCAAAAAGCCGGCGCCCATCGGACCACACGCGAAAGAAGCCGGCGGCCAACATCTGTCCAACGATTTCCCTGAAGGACCGGTCTCCGCGAAGGACGTTGAGCAGGACCGGATGGTCACTCCCCACATAGGTCTTCTCGTCGAACGAGTCGTCGCCGGTCTGAAACTCCTCGGTGAGCCCCAGGCGCTTGAAGAAGCGATCCCCACCCCCTTCCGGAGTGAAAACGAATACGAGTCCGGTTTCAAGGGGCACGCTGATTTCGAACTTGACCACGCGTCCCTTGTGTCTGCTCGTGATCTCGGAGTAGGCGATGCCGTGGTGACTCTGGTTGTCATCGCGTTTTCGCGACCAGGAGAGGTGGCGGGCCACGAATCCGATGGCCATGGCGATGAGCCGCAGCAGGATCCACATGGCGGGATGCTAACCCCGGGCGAAGCGGTTTCCGGGCGGGCTTGGCCGGCCATCCGATGGGTCGTGCGAAGATTGCCGCAACTGATTCCGGGCGGAAGCAAACGGCCATCATCGGGAGAGAACCATGGAACCCACCAACCCCAAGAACTTCGATCAGGGCGTCTACGACCTTTTTGACAAGTACGTTCACGGCGACATCGACCGACGCGGTTTCATCGACGGGGCGAGTCGGTTCACGGTGGGCGGCATGACCGGGGCGATGATGCTCGACGCGCTCACCCCCCGCTTCGCCGAAGCGCAGGTGGTCGCGAAGGACGACAAGAGAATCGTCGCCGAACGGGTCGAGTACCCGTCACCGAATGGCAACCCGAAGATGGGCGGCTATCTGGTCCGCCCCGCGGACAAGAAGGGCAAGCTCCCGAGCGTTCTGGTCGTCCACGAGAACCGGGGCCTCAATCCTCACATCGAGGACATCACGCGCCGCCTGGCGCTCGAAGGCTACATGGCCTTCGCGCCCGACGCACTTTTCCCCCTCGGCGGCTATCCGGGCGATGAGGACAAGGCACGCGAGTTGTTCGGCAAGCTCGACCGACCCAAGATCAATGAAGACTTCATCGCCGCGGCGGCCTGGCTGAAGGCTCACAGCGGCGGGACCGGCAGGGTCGCGGTCGTCGGCTTCTGCTTCGGCGGATCGATCTCGCACATGCTCTCAACCAAGATCCCTGATCTCGCCGGCGCGGTCCCCTTCTACGGCGGCAATCCCCCGGTCGAGGAAGCCAAGAACGTGAAGTGCCCATTGCTCGTGCAACTCGCGGAGAAGGACGATCGGATCAACGCGGCGTGGCCCGCGTACGAAGAGGCCCTCAAGGCCGCGAAGGTGAGCTACGAAGCGTTCGTGTATCCGGGGACGCAGCACGGCTTCAACAACGACACCACCCCTCGCTTCGACAAAGCCTCAGCGGACCTCGCCTGGAAGCGCACGCTCGATTTCTTCCAGAAGAACCTTAAGTAAGCCCTCGCCTGTCTCGCGGTCGGCGGCCTACGAATCCAGAGCGGGGTCTAGGACCGGCTTGATGTCGAGCACCGGAGTCCCGTCGATTGCTTCGAGCGGCACAACCGTCAGGGAGCCGTCCTCCTCAATCTTGAGAACGGTGACACGGTGCAGGCCAATCGGGTTGGGTCGGTCGGCCGAGCGCGTGGCGAATACTCCGGTCAAGGGGTTCCGCTCGTCATCTCGCGGGTGGACCTCGAGCAAGGCGCGATCCGCCTGGTGCAGCCACGTCAGGATCAGCACCTCCTGTCCTGCGGCAAGGCGGCGAAGGCCGGGACGGAATGCCTCGTATATCTCGAGGCGCCCACTCGGGGCGCCGTCGCGACCCTGTTTGGGCGTCTCCGCCCGGTTCGTCAGTTGCGAGCGTACGGTTCCGATGGGCCTGAGCCGCGGATCTTCCAAGGAATCGCTCATATCTGCAGCCTATTCCCTGGTTCTTCCGTGCCCTGAGCCCCCAATGAAATATTTTTTGAGGTCCTGTCGATTTTCGCGATCGTCAATCGTTGTGTCAGTGAAAGGAAACACACATGCGATACATGATGATGGTAATGATGGACCCGAAGTCCGATGGCGTTCCGCCGACCGTGGAGCTGTCCGCGGCCATCGGAACATTGATGAAGGAAATGGCGCAGGCCGGCGTGCTGCTGGATGCCGGCGGACTCATGCCCAGCGTCCTGGGCGCGCGCGTGCGCGCCTCCGGCGGGAAGGTGACGGTCAAGGAAGGGCCGTTTACCGAGACGAAGGAACTGGTTGGAGGCTATGCGATCCTCCAGGCCCGGTCGAAGACGGAGGCAGTTGAACTCGGCCGGCGCTTCATGGCCGTTCATGCCGACGTGCTCGGTAAGTCCTACAGCGGGGAGCTCGAGATCCGGCAGCTGGCAGAAGGGCCTTCGCAGTGAGCCGGGCGCAGCTGATCGGACGCTCGCTGTCCGGACTGACCATCGGGTTACTGTTGCTGGACTCCTACGGGAAGCTGGCCGAAGTTCCTCAGGTTCTCGATGGCACCGCACGCCTGGGCTACCCCGCCCGGCTTGCAGTCGTGATCGGTGTCATTGAGCTAGGTTGTGTCCTGGTTCACCTCTTTCCAAGAACCTCGGTGCTTGGCGCCGTGTTGCTCACGGGCTATTTCGGCGGCGCGGTCGCCTCGCACTTTCGCATCGGCGACCCGCTGCTCTCCAACGTTATGGCTCCGATTTACATGGCCACCATAATGTGGACGGCCCTCCTGCTCCGTGACGCCCAGCTCCGCGCCTTCGTCGGGCTGCGGAGCCGTCATGTTTCCTAGCCGGAGTCATGCCGGTTTCGTGGTGCGGGCGC
>CAZBTT010000486.1:0-4187 GCA_964494295.1 uncultured Acidobacteriota bacterium | reverse complement strand
AAGGGTATTGACCTGGAAGGGGGGCATGCTGAGGTCTTTACCGGTGTTGTTGGTGAAGACCCGACGGTACTCGATACGGTTCGACCAACCCTCGACACGGCGGTTCGGCGATTGCTGTGGCCCCCGCGCAGGCTCGATCAGGGACGCCGGGAATTCGGCGTTGAGAACATCGCGAACCGTCAGGGTGTCCTCGGGATTCGGCCCGCCCAGGACCGCGTTCACGGCGCTCGTCGGGCCGTAGGAGCCCGCGTCGGTGGCGACGAAGATGAAGTCGCGGTCGTTGTCGTCGACGTCCGAGAGAATCGCCATGTTCGTGAGACGCCTGACCCAGGCGGTCTGGTAGACGGGATCCGCGCCGCCGAGTTCCGCAAGCTTCGCGCCTTCGAAGTAGAGCGGATCGGTTTCGAGCGCGCCTCCGACTGAATCAAGACGGGTTCCGGCGTTGTAGTTACCGGAGTCGGCGGTGCGGAAGACGCCGAGGCCGAAGTCATCCTTCAGGTCCGCTACAAGCGAGGCGTCCGCCCCGGAGAGGCAAACGGCCGGGAAGCTGCTGAAATCCCACGACCGGCACAACTGACCTGGAGCCCCGTAGTCCCACAGGCTGAAACTGGCGCCGGTGGCGAGCCAGTGCCCGCCCTTCTCGATCACCGTGCCATCCGGGATCACCGCGACCGTGCCATCCGCGCTGCCGATCGACCAGCCGTCCGAGCCATCCTGCGAGAGGACGACGATCCTCGAATTCGTGCGGTTTCCGAGTTCGACATACTCGTCAAGGGCTCCGTTCACGCCCCGTGTCCTGAACTCACTGATGACGAGGTCTCTCGGCGCCGGAGTGCTCCCTACCAGAAGCGTGTAGGCATTCTCGGCAAAACACCCGGTGGGCACGTCGGTGGCCCTGACCAGGATCTCCTCAAGGAACCGCCCGGTCGGTATGTCGGTGAT
Source organism: uncultured Acidobacteriota bacterium (assembly GCA_964494295.1). Taxonomy (GTDB): domain Bacteria; phylum Acidobacteriota; class Vicinamibacteria; order Fen-336; family JAGNNV01; genus JAGNNV01. The sequence continues at coordinate 3,245 of CAZBTT010000486.1, read as the reverse complement.
GGCGTTCCCCGAGCCGGAGAGCCCCGGGGCGAGGTTCGTGTAGGTGAAGGAGAAGGGTCCGGTGGCGGTCCCTGAAACCGTGAAAGTTGCGCTGTAGGCGGCTCCCTGGAGACCCTGGGGCACCATGCCCTCGTTGATGACGATGGAGGGACAGGTCTGGTTCAGGAAGGAGCCCGCCCCCGAAAGCCCGGTTCCCCAGATGTTCTTGGCGTAGGCCTGATAGTGGTAAGTCACTCCGGAGGTCAACCCGGTCAACACACCGTTCATCGAGCTGATCGTTCCGGGCACCGGCAGAACCAGAACGTCCGGTTCGTTTGGCTCCGGGGTGGTGTCGGTGGTCGAGTAGGCGAAGCCTCGCTCGAAGATCGGGGCGCCGCCGTCGGCGGTCACATCAGCGCTCACCGCGGTGGCGACGAAGCCCGGGGTACCGTTCGCCGGATTACCGACGGTCGGTGCAACACCGGCAGGGACCGGGCTCTTCGCGGTGGCGAGGACGCGCGCACCCTGGAAACTCGAATCCTCGATGGGCAAATCCGGGTTCGGAAGCTCGGTGTCGGTGGCGAGGTCAACCACGTAGATGCGATTCGTGTCGGAGACGAAGACGCGCCCCCCCGAATCGTGCACGGCCACGCCGTAGGCGCCCGGATTGCCGGCCAGGGAAATCGGAGTCACCGAGTTGTCGGAGGTATCGATCATGGCGAGACCGTCCCCTTCACGACCCACGTAAACGCGTGCCCCGTCGGCGGTCATATCGAGGGAGTGGCCGTAAACGCCGGAAATTGTCGTGATGGATCCCGAGGGGAAGTCCACGCGGACGGCGCGCTGGTTGTTCCCCGTGATCATGTAGAGCGCGGTCCCATTCGGAAGAACAACCGCCGATTCCGGCGATCCGCCCACATAGATCTCGCGGAGGAACGTGCGGGATACGCGGTCGAATACGCAGATCGAACCGGTGATGTCGCTCATCACGTACATTTCGTGGTTCACCGGATTCGCCACCACCCCTCTGGGGGAGTCGACGCACGGGTGGTAGAGGGTGCCGAGAACGGCATCGGTTCCCGTTCCGATGATCGTGATCGCGTCGGAGTCCCGGTTGACCACCCACACCGCGTCGCCGCCGCGCGTCGCGGCCGCGGCGATCGGATAGCCGAAATTTGCGTCAATGATGGTCGTGGTCACCGTGTGCATGGGCGCCGTGGGAGCCACGGTGATCACGCTCACGGTGTTGTCATATTTATTGGGGACATAGACCTTCGCTCCGCCCGGGAGGACGGCGAGCCCGCCCGGACCGTTCCCAACCCCCACCACGTCGCGGACGGCGTTGGTGACTGGATCGATCACTGTCACCGAGTCCGAATCCTCGTTCGACGAATAGACCTGCTGGACCGCCGAGAGCGTCCCGGCGCCGCGAAGGGAAACCACAAGCGGGCTGCCCACCTGATCGTGGCCGATGGACATCGTGCCGTTGTGGACGGTCGCGGAAGGCGGCGTGTAGGTAAGTTGGACTTGGCATGAACCGCCGAAGGGAGGGAGCGGGTTGACGCAGTCGGTCGATGAGAACGCAAACGGGGCGGCCACCGGGGCGAAAGGAAGCGACAGATTGACGGCCACCACACCGTTGTTGAAGATCGTCAAGGTCTTGGGCGGGCTCGTGACGCCCACGAGCTCGGAAGCGAAGGCAAGCTTGCGCGGCACCACATGAAGGGCCTCGACATTGAGCGAGTAGGCCCTCGAACCGACGCAACCGAAGTTCCAGTCATACACTTCGACCGTGAAGTTGTGGATGCCGGCAACGGTGGGGGTTCCGTAGAGATAGCCGCCCCAGTAGTCAAGGCCCATACCAGGCGGCAGCGAGCCAGCGATCACACTGTAGCCGTCCGACCCGAACCCTCCCAGGGCCTGCAGGAAGAATCCATACGAAGTGCCGACCGATGCTCCCGGAAGGTCCGGAAAGACGCGAACAGGGCAGGGAGCCGTGAAGATGTGAACCGGCGACGTGTGGCCGGCCCCTTCACCATTCTGCGCGTAGGCCCGAACCGCGTATTCCACACGGGGAATCAGATTTGTGAGCGTCGCGCTGAACGCTCCCGTTTGCCCGCCCTGCGAAAGCGTGTTGACGCCAGGGAAGCCGCCGAAGACGGGATCCATATTGTCCACGGTACGCGAATAAACGAAGCCGCGGCTGGTGAGGGGAGAGCCCCCAACGGAAACCACGTTGGCGCTGACGGCCGCTTGGAAAAGCGTGGGGACGACAACGAGCGAATCCACGGTGGGGTTTTGCCCGAAGGACGCCGAGGGAAGCACGAAGGCGAGGAGTGCCATCGCCAGAGTGCGTGCGATCCCGCGAGGTCTCCGCTCAGGGTGCGAAGGAACGCGCTGTTGCATAGTGAACTCCAACTCTTCCGGGAAATCCTTCAGGAACGGGGATGCTCGACGGCCTTGATACGCCACGGGCGGTAGTTGGGAAGGTTACCGACGGAATCCCGAGGGGTCAAACCGGGGTTGTGTGATTCGTTACAGACCGATTTCCGGTTTCAAACGCGACTTGATTCCCTGGCCACACTTCGTGCTAGCCTTCCGCTCGACCCTCGGGGAAATTGACCATGGTAGAGCCCCTCAAGAAGCCATTCGTGGAACCGATCGTGTCGGCCCCCATCGACGCGCTCGATGCCACCCGTGTCTTCGGCGGTCAACTGGGTCAGGTCGTTCTCGGCGGCGGCAGCAGCGGCACCGCGATCGACGACGGGGATTACTTCGGAAGCAACTCGTACACCGACTCCCCGGGTCAGGACGGCGTCGATTCCGGGTACAACAGCTACAGCAGCGCCTAGCCCGGTCATTCGAACTCCCCGCACCATCGACCTGGGCGGAATTCAGGTTCTCCTTCGATTCGAGGGTCTGGCTCCACACCGTCTCGAAGTACTCCACTCCATGCCGGCCCACGCAATCGCGCGCGAGGCTCGACAGTGGATATTGCGGATCCGCCCACTCGGCCGACCCTCCGATCGGCCTGCGGATCGGCAGGAGTTTGATGGCTTCCAGGTCCGCTTCCCCGCCGACACTCCTCGCGAAGCCCTCCTCTTCATCGATCCCTCGCGTCGCAAGAAGGAGCTCGACGCCGCGATCGGAGCCGCGCTCTACATGGTCCTCCGCCGCGAAGGCAGGCTCGACCTTCACGCCGCCGGCGTTGTCCCGCCCGTCGAAGGCGCCGGCGCGGTTCTGATCGTCGGATCGAAGGGCGCCGG
>CAZBTT010000485.1:0-4192 GCA_964494295.1 uncultured Acidobacteriota bacterium | reverse complement strand
TCGACCTCGCGCGACCCGATGAACGCCGCGCGCCTGGACCTGCACGACCACCCAACCGAGTGTTCCGTCCTTTGACACGGTGATGACCGGCTCAACCGCGTCCTTGTACTCCGCGAAGGAGGTTCGCCGAAGGTAAGGCCCGAGCCGCTCTCTCCGCTCCGTGATCGTGGGCCTTGATATCTCCCCCCGACTCGCCACGATGTAGTCCGCCGACTCGTCATCGAGCAGAAGCTCGACATTGCTCTGGCGATGCGCCACCATGACCTTCTCATGGAGGGCCCGGAGGGCTTCGACATCGGTGGCTGCCCAGGTTGAACGGGCGCTCAAGGTTGCGGCGAGAAGCAGAAGAACGGGCACTCGAAAAGCCATCAGGACTCCTTGGTTTTACCGGGGCCCGGCCCAGACGAGTCCCGCGATCGCGAAGAACACGATCCAGGAAAGGTGACGGCCGCGCGAGCCCACGAGGGCCACGATGCCGGAGAGGCCGAAGGTCAGCGAGATTATGCGACTCAGGCCGGCGGAGGTGACGCCTCCCGGTGATGCCATCAGAATCATCACGCCTCCGAGTCCAAGCCATGCCAGGCTCGTGATGTGCCACGCGAAACGCAGTGTCTTCCGCGTGAACTCGTCGCTGCCGAAGAGTCTGGGAGGGTCCGCGCGCCGGAACAGGCGCATGAGGATGTAGCGCTCGCCCAGGTACGAATGGGCCCCCGAGATGAGGAGGACGAGGAGCGCGGCCGCGATCAGGGGACGGTTCATTGGAAGGCGCCCAGTCTATCGAGGGGCTCAATCGAGGGGCTCGTCTATCATCGAACGCGTGAGTCTGACCCTGATTCTGGCCGTGTCTCTGGTGGTTCCCATGCAGGCCGGTCCGGCAAAGGCGTCGCCCGTGCCCCGGGACGCTCAGGCGCTGCTCGCGAGTTTCGATGCCCGGAGTCTCAAGATCCGCGACTTCACCGCGAAGTTCACGCAGACCTACCGCTCGGGCGCGCTTGGCCGCGCGATCACCGAGACCGGTACGGTCAAGGTCAAGCGCCCCTCCCGAATGCTGTTCGAGTACGCGGCGCCCGAAAAGAAGCTCTTCGTGGCCGACGGCTCCAGCTACTACTTCTACGTCCCACGCGACAAGCAAGTGATGGTCCAGAATCAGCGGGGCGACCGTCGCGCCACCGCGCGCATCCTGGCCGAGGGAAGACTGCTCGATCATTTCGATTGCGTGGGCGAGGAGGCCGACCCGCTCGGCCGCAAGCTGATCCTCGTTCCCAAGGCTGGCGAGAAAGACGCGGACGTCACGCGCATCGCGGTGGTGTTGGACGCCTCGCTGCGTCTCCTCGCCCTCGAGATCCGGGACGCCGAAGGATCGACCAGTCGCCTTGTTTTCGACGGTTTCAAGGAGAATGTGGGTCTTAAGGATGCGGAGTTCCGGTTCGACGTCCCCCGGGGCGTTGAGGTGATTTCATGATGAGACGCACCACATTGTTCAGTCTGACCGCGGTTCTTGTGGCCACCCTCGGCTGCGCGACCTCGGCGGCTTTCCGCGCGGGCGAGAAGGCCGAGCGCCTCGGCGACTGGGACCGTGCGACGCTCGAATACTCGAAAGCGGTCACGGAGAAGCCGGAGTCGCTCGACGCGCGGCTCGCTCTGCAGCGCGCGCGCAAGCGCTCTGCCGAGGCCCACATCACGCAGGGCCGCCGGATGGCCGCGCGGGGCCTTTATAAAGATGCGCTCGAGGAGTACCAGCTCGCCCTCGATCTCGATGGCTCGCAGCCCGGGCTGATCGCGGAGATGGACGGGGTGCCCAAGACCCGCGCCTCCGGCCTCATGCCGAAAACGGTGGCCGCGATCAAGCAGTCGGCGCGGGAACGCACCCTGCCCGGCCTCGAGATCGAACCCGCGCTCGACACGCCGATGAGCTTCAAGTTCGAAGGCGCCGATGTGCAGGAGGCCTACAAGACGCTCGGCCTCGTGGTGGGTGTGAACTTCGTTTTCGAATCGACGCCGACCTCGGGTCCGGTGACCCTCGAACTCAAGGACTCTCCATTCGAGCAGGCCCTCAAGGCCCTCGCCATGACCAGCCGGACGTTCACCCGCGTGATCGGGCCCAAACTCATCCAGGTCATCCCCGACACCCCGGCCAAGCGCCGCGACTACGAGGACCAGATCGTGAAGACGTTCTTCCTCTCCACCGCGGATCTCAAGGAGGTCGTGGATGTCCTGCGCATCTCCCTCGGCGCGCGCCGCGTGGCCCCGCTTGGGAGCGGCAACGCCCTCACCATTAACGACACTCCGGAGCGTGTCGCCGCCGCGGAACGGATCATTGACGCGCTCGACAAGCGCCATGGCGAGGTTGTGGTGGAGGTCGAGATCCTGGAAGTCAACCGCCAGAAGCTCCTCGACTATGGCATCGAGATCAATTCGGTGAACGGCATCGGTCTGGCGAGCCAGGTGGACCCGGGCGTCCTTGGCGGCGCTTTCCCGGACGTCTCGAAGGTGATCACCCTCGAAGGCAGCCAGCCTTACAAGAGAAGCAACATCATTGTTTCCGGCCTTCCCGGCATCGTCTATCGGCTCCTTCGCACTGACGGCTCGTCGCGCCTGCTCGCCAATCCGCAGCTCCGGGTGACCGAGGGTCAGACCGCCACCGCGCGTTTCGGCGACCAGGTTCCGGTGCCCGTGACCACGTTCTCCGCGATCGCCACCGGCGGCGTGGCCCAGCAGCCCATCACGTCCTTCGAGTACAAGAACGTGGGCGTCAACATCGACATCAAGCCCCGTGTCCATCACGACAGTGACATCACCCTCGAACTGAAGCTCGAGATCTCGTCCCTCGGACCCGCGGGCTACAACGATCTCCCGACCTTCAGCAATCGCACCGTCACTTCAGTTCTCCGCTTGCGCGACGGCGAGACCAGTATCCTCGCGGGACTCATTACCGACCGCGAGAGCAGCTCGCTTTCGGGCATTCCCGGGCTCTCCGACATTCCTCTGTTGGGCCGGATCTTCGGGCGTAACCAGAAAGAGGCGCAGGAGACCGACATCATCATGACGATCTCGCCGCGGATCCTCTTCAAACCCGAGTTCACCGAGGCCGACCTCAAGTCCTTCTCCGTGGGTTCCGACACGTCACCCCTGCTCTTCGAGGTGCCGCCCGCGGCCCAGCCGGTGACTCCGCCGCAGGGTCCGGCAGTGTTCCCCACGCCGGGTCTTCGTCCCGAGCCCATCCGGCCGCCGGTCCCCGCTCCTACGCCGACCCCGGAGCGATAACCCATGCTGGCGCGCCTCAAGAGCATCGTCGCGCTCATGCGCAACCCGAAGGTTTCGAGCCTTCCCAAGGTCCTGGTCGTGGGCGCCATCGTCTACGTCCTCATGCCGTTCGACGCCATTCCCGACGTTGCTCCGATCGTGGGTTGGCTCGACGACATCATGTTTCTGATCGGCGCCCTCGGAATGCTCTTCGGGGCGGCGCCGAAGCCGCAGCCGCCGTCCACCTCGGGCCCGATCATCGATGTCACCCCCGAGCCGCCGAGCGGCGGGTCCGCCAAGTAAGCGGCTGTAGACTCCGCCTCACAATCCATGCCCGGTCGTGTAGCCCTCGTCGCCTCTTGCCGCACCCCTTTCGCCAAGTCCGGCGAGGTCTTCAAGGACCTCACCGCGCTCGACCTCGCGAAAGTCGCGGTCCGCGAACTGATCGAACGCAGCGAAATCGATCCAAAGCTCATCGGCACCCTGGTCATGGGACAGGTCGTCCCTTCGATCAAGGCCCCAAACCTCGCCCGTGAGACCGGCCTCGGCGCGCTTCTTCCGAAGGGTGTGCCGGCCCACACCATCAACCGCGCGTGCGCGTCATCGAACCAGGCGATCGCCGATGTCGCTTCCGCGATTCTCCTGGGCCACGTCGATGTGGGTATCGCGGGGGGAGCGGAGTCCCTCTCATCGGTTCCGATCCTCCATTCGAAGGGCATGACGAGCGCGCTCATGGCTGCCTCGAAGGCCAGAGGCATGGGCGCCCAACTCGGCGCCTTCACCCGCGTGCGCCCGAAGGATTTCATTCCTGAAACCCCGGCGATCGCCGAACCCTCGACCGGACTTTCGATGGGGCAGTCGGCCGAGCAGATGGCGAAGGACAACGGCATCTCGCGGGCCGAACAGGACGAGATCGCATTCCGTTCCCACCAGAACGCCGCGAAGGCGC
>CAZBTT010000484.1:2028-4211 GCA_964494295.1 uncultured Acidobacteriota bacterium | reverse complement strand
AAGGAGCGCCCCGTCATCACCGCCGTGAGCGATGGCAAGCGGGTGAAGATCGAGCGGTTCATCAGCGAGACCCAGCAGAACTGGGCGAATCAGGGACTCAACTTCTACGTCGCCGCGAAGCTGGTGGCCGATCCGACGGTGGATGTCGACGCTTTGCTGGCCGAGTACTTCACGCGGTTCTACGGGAAGGCGGGAGGCGCCATGCGGCGGTACGAAGGTCTCTGGGAGACCGCGATCAAGAAGACCGGAGAGGCGCCTGAGCACCGCGGCTACTGGTGGCTGTCGATGTTCAGCCTGGCTCTGGTCGCCGAGGCCGACGGGATCCTCAAGGAGGCGGAGGCGCTGGCCAGGGGGGACACCGACCTGGTGCGCAAGCGGGTGGCGTTCGCGCGCACCGGCTTCGGTTTCACGGACGCCTACGCTCGAATGATCGATGCGGGCGTGCGCAAGGACAACGCCGCCCTCACGCGATGGTCGGACGAGGCGCAGAAGCGGCTAAAGGCCACCGAACGCTCGGCGCCTCAGGCCTTCTTCGTCTCGCTCGCCATCGACCAGACGAAGTACATGACACGCATCCTCGAAACCGGCCTCCCGCCCTGGATCGCGCTCAAGCCCGTGCCCTGAGGGCCTCGGGCTACCACTCCTTGATCGTGTTGAAGACGGTGTCGCGCTCCACCGGGCGGCGGCCGGCCTCGCGAATCAGACGGCAGAGCTCGTCCACCGAGAGCGACTGAGACGTGGGCGCGCCCGCGTCGTGGGCCACCTTCTCCTCGGTCACCGTCCCGTCGAGATCGTCGGCTCCGAACGACAGACCGATCTGCGCCACCCGCGGGCCGATCATGATCCAGTACGACTTGATGTGCGGGATGTTGTCGAGCATCAACCGCGCCACCGCGATGGCCTTCAGATCCTCGAAGCCCGTGGTCTCGGGCAGCTTCATCGCCGGCGCTTCCCAGGGCTGGAAAGCGAGGGGGATGAAAGTGACGAAACCGTTCGTCTCGTCCTGGAGTTCACGAAGCCGGATCAGGTGATCGACACGGTCCTCGATGGTCTCAATATGACCGTAGAGCATCGTGGCGTTGCTGGGGATGCCGAGCTTGTGCGCCTGCCTCGCGACATCAAGCCACTGCTCGCCGGTCGCCTTGCCCTTGATGATCTTGTTGCGGGTTTCCTTGTTGAAGATCTCGGCTCCTCCGCCCGGCATCGAGTCCATGCCCGCGGCCTTGAGGGTCTCGAGGATCTCGACCACCGGCTTCTTGTAGAGCTTGTGGAAGAAGAAGATCTCGACCGCGGTGAAGGCCTTCACGTGCATGTCGGGGCGGATCTTCTTGATGCCCTTGAGCATGTCGATGAAGTACTGGAACGGCAGGTCGGGATGCAGGCCGCCCACGATGTGGACCTCGCGGCACTGTTTCGGCTGCTTGGCCACATCCGCGAACACCTGGTCGAGGGACATCGTGTAGGCGCGCGGCTCGCCCGTCTTCGCCGCGAAGGCGCAGAAGTCGCAGGTGGCGGCGCACACGTTCGTGTGGTTGATGTGCGTGTTGCAGACGAAGTACGCGATGTCGCCGTGTTTGGCCTCGCGGACGTGATTGGCGAGGCGTCCTAGGCCGAGGAGGTCATTCGTGCGGTAAAGCGCGACACCGTCCTCGAAGGAGAGCCGCTTGCCCGCGAGGACCTTCTCGCGGATCGACTCGAGCGAGGCATCGCCCATCGAGAAGGTTTCAAGGACCGAAGGTACGGCCACGGCTTGGGCGTTCATGTGCGGCGCATTTTATTGGATCCGGGCCGTTAGTGCCCCGTCCTCGATCTACAGTCAGCATTCGCGGGTCGAGGCGCTCCGATGCCAAGGCGCCGAGGAGGCCGCATATTGAACATATGCAACGACGAGCAACGCAGGCAGCGGAGATGCATCGGCCTGCCAATGTTGGCTGTAGGTCGAGGACGGGGCACCAACGCCTTGCGCGCGACCATGGGGCCGGGCCTATACTCCGCCGAAGGACGTAAACCTCTGAAGAAGCTCCTCTTTTCACTCGTCATCGCGCTGGGTCTCGCCGTGCTGCCCATCGATCACTCCCTCTTTGCCAGAAGGACGGAGTCGCTCGCGATGGCGGCTATGGAGCCCGGGTTTTCGGTGGTGCGGGGACAGATCGAACGCGGCAAAACGCTCGCCGCGGCACTTT
>CAZBTT010000484.1:0-1928 GCA_964494295.1 uncultured Acidobacteriota bacterium | reverse complement strand
TTTTCGGTGGTGCGGGGACAGATCGAACGCGGCAAAACGCTCGCCGCGGCACTTTCGAGCGTCATCAGCCCGCGGGAGATCCACGAACTGGTCACCACCGCCCGCGGCAACTACGACCTCAAGGACGTGCGTCCCGGGCAGCCCTTCCGCGTCTCCGTGACGCCTGAGGGCAAGCTGCGGACGTTCTCTTATGCGATCGACGAACTGCGGACCCTTCGGGTGTCCCGGCGCGAGAACGGCCTGCACTCGGATGTCTCCTCGCGGCGCTACGAGGTGCGGGTGGGCACCGCGGTCGGCGTCATCAACTCCAGCCTGTTCGAGACCATCGACGAGATCGGCGAGCGCGACGAACTCGCCATGGAACTTTCCGAGATCTTCGCCTGGGACATCGACTTCAACACCGCGATTCAGCGGGGCGACACGTTCCGGGTGGCGGTCGAGAAGCTCTACCTCGACGGTGAACTCCGCCGCTATGGCAAGGTCCTCGCCGCCGAGTTCGTGAACTCCGGCCGCACCCTCCGCGCGGTCCGTTTCGAGGGCGAAGACGGCAACTCCGCCTACTACGCGCCCACCGGCGAACCGCTCAAGAAGGCGTTCCTCAAGTCGCCTCTCCGCTTCACGCGTGTGAGTTCGAGTTTTTCGAGGGGCCGGTTCCATCCCGTCCTGCACCGGACACGCGCGCACAACGGAACTGACCTCGCCGCCCCCCACGGCACTCCCGTGCGAGCCATCGGACACGGCACCGTGTTGACCGCTGGAGTCCAAGGCGGCTATGGAAAACTCGTCGTGGTGCGCCACACCAACGGTTACACCAGCTACTACGGCCATCTTTCGAAGATCCTGGTGCGCGGCGGCCAGCGGGTTTCGCAGAACGACCTCATGGGGCTGGTCGGCGCCACGGGTCTCGCCACGGGTCCGCACCTTCACTACGGCATGATGAAGAACGGCGCGTGGGCCGACCCCATGCGTATCCAGAGCCCGCCCGCCGAGCCCCTTCGGGCTGAAGATCGTCCGGCCTTCCTTCAGGCTGCAGGTCAGTATGTCGCTCTGCTGCCTCCCATCCCAGTCTCCAACCGGACGGCAAACAACTCCACGCGCTAGAGTGAACGGATGAGGCCCGCTCCTCGAGTCCGACGACGGTTGAGGATGGTCGTCGCCTGCGTCACCGTGGCCAGCCTCGCTCCCCTCACTGGAATCGTTCACGCGGCCGCCCCGGTGGTGACGATCACCCCGATGGGAGCACGGATTCAGGTGTCGTCCGCGACGCTCGCGGAAACCATCGACGCCCTGGCGCGCGTGGCCGGCTTCAAGGTGACCTACGATGGCGCCCGGCCCTCGGCCATGTTGTTCAACGCCGAGGTCGACACGCCCACGGTCGCTCACACTTTGAATCGGCTGCTTGAAGGACAGAACCTGAACTACGGCATCGTGTTCGACCTTACGGGCACGAAAGTCACGGCCCTCATGATCTTCGGGACCGCGTCCAAGACCTCCGGGTCAGCCGGGGGAGGATCCACACCGGCACGGCCTCAACCCTTCGCGACACCGAGGAACCCGCGCGCCACGATGCCACCGGTGGACGACGACCCGGTGGAAGAGGTGCAGGCCGAACCGACCCCGGAACCGACGCCCACGCCTACACCCGTGGCGCCGCAGCAGGGGGCCACGCCGAACATGCCCTCCCCCTTCGCACCCAGACCCTTCGGTCGGCCCCTGGTTCCGCCGTCGACTCCGCCGCCCGCCGCCCCTACCCCCTCGCCTTTATCGTGAGATGCGCGGCAGTTCCGCGTCAGGCGCGCGCACGCCCTGTTGAGGCGGAGCCTGGTTCGGACCGCCTGCGGGTGGTCTTCCGCCCCGGATGGGGGCGCCGATCACGAAGGGGACCTTCGGCGCGAAGATCCAACGGCGCGAGATGTTCGTGCCGTTGA
>CAZBTT010000483.1:0-4212 GCA_964494295.1 uncultured Acidobacteriota bacterium | reverse complement strand
GCCGTCGCCCGCTTCAAGCTCACCGCCACCGGCAAGATCAAGCGCAATCATTCGATGAAGCGCCACATCCTCACCAAGAAGTCCAAAAGCCGGAAGCGCAAGCTGCGCGGCTCGACTCTGGTCTCCAAAGCCGATCACGCCAACGTCAAGGCTATGATTACCTCTTAAGTTGGGGGGCGTTGCACGGACCCGCCCCCCAAACCCCCGTCGCTTCGGCCGGAGTAAATCCGGCCTTTGCTTTCTTCGGGAGTAGGCGTTCACACCCCCCGGGCCCCTCGCTTTCGTCGGGGCTAGACTGAACGAGCATGTCGAGCGTCTCAAGGAGTATGCGGATCGCTCCTGAGGCGCTCGTTCTCTTTCTGGGTGCGGCAAGCGCCCAGGCCCAGGTGAGCAGACCCTCGCCAACTCCTTCGCCTTCGCCCTCACCTGCCGCCGCGCCGGCGGCAAAACTCCTGCCGTACTGGTACGAGACCGAAACTCAACGTAACTCGGCTCCCCTGCTGCATTTCGAGGACAGGGCCGAGGTGCGAGCCATGGAGATGAACGCGGCCATCGCGCGTTTCTTCGATCCCGCCGATGAGAAGGGCGACATGACGCGGGGGGCCACCCCGGGCGGCGCCCCGACCCTGGCCGAAATGAAGAACTACCGCCCCCACGTGTCCCCGTCCCTGGACTTCCTTAGCCTCGCGAAGTGGGCGGCGAGTCTCGGGAAGGGCGCTATTTCGAGGCGCTACAGGAGCCGGGTGGAAAGGAACGAAGAACTCCTTCGCGCGCTGTTGCTCGGCGAGCATCCAACCCCCGCACCGCCCCCCGCCGCCTCGCCCTCGCCGTCGCCGTCGCCGACCCCGTAGTCGCCGCAGGCGGGCAGGCTCGGTGGGCGCTAGCGGCCGCGAAGCTTCGCCACGGTTCCGTCCACACCATTAGGGAGCGACTCCAGGGCGTAACGATCGTCGTCTTTGAGTTCGGCCTTGAGTCGGTGAAGCTCCGCCTTGAGCCGGGCGAAGAGTCCATCCTGCCCGGGCTGCCCGTGCAGGTTGTGAAGCTCGCGCGGATCATGAGCCAGGTCGAACATCTCCCACTGATCGGTCTTCCAGAAGTGGATGAGTTTGTGGGTCTTCGTGCGGACGCCGTAGTGAGCGCGGGTGTTGTGGTCTCCAGGATCGTGGTAATAGCGGTAGTACATCGACGTCCGCCAATCGGCGGGTTCCTTGCCCTTGAGGACCGGGAGGAGGCTGCGGCCCTGCATTTCCGGGGGCCGGGGAACCCCGGCGGCTTCGAGAAAGGTGGGCGCGAAGTCGATGTTGAGGGCCATGGCCGAGGCGGTCGAACCGGCCTTCACGGCCGCGGGCCAGCGCACGAGAAGCGGCGACCGCAGCGCTTCCTCATACATGAATCGCTTGTCGTAGAGACCGTGATCGCCGAGGAAGAATCCCTGGTCGCTCGTGTAGACGACGATGGTATTGCGTTCGAGACCCTCGCTCTTCAGAAAGTCCAGCAACCGGCCGACGTTGTCGACCACCGACTGCACGCAGGCGAGGTAGTCCTTCATGTACCGCTGGTACTTCCATCGCACCAGCGCCTCGGCGCCGAGCGCCTTCTCCACACCGCCGGCCATGAGCCTTATGTCCGCGGCAGGACGGGCCAGCCATGCGGTGCGTTCGGCCCCGACAAGGTCCGCGGGCGGCGGCAACTTGAGATCGCGATTCGTGAGCCCGGCCACGCGCTGATCGTTCTCCCGCAAGGCGTCGGTGCGTGTCTCGTAGCCATCCCACAGCGTTTCCGGTTCGGGGATGAATCGGTCCTCGAACATCTTGCGGTACTTTTCGTCCGGCGTCCACGGACGATGCGGGGCCTTGTGTTGCAGCATCAGAAGGAAAGGGCGGCCCTTCGGTCGGTTTCGCAGCGTCTCGATACCGAGGTCGGTGATGACGTCTGTCGTGTACCGGCCCGGGAAGTTGCGCTCCGCCGAGGCGGTATAGAGGATCGGGTCGTTGTACGCCCCCTGGCCCGGGAGAATCTCCCAGTGGTCGAAGCCGGTCGGATCGCTGCCGAGGTGCCACTTCCCCACGAGCGCCGTGTAATAGCCGCCCTTCTGCAGCAGCTTCGGGAACGTGACCTGCGATCCGTCGAAGCGGTTGAAGACGGGCACACCGTTTTGGTGCGAGTACTTTCCGGTGAGAATCGCGGCGCGCGACGGTGTGCAGATCGAGTTGGTGACGAAGGCGTTTCGAAACAGAACGCCCCCGCGGGCCAGGCGGTCGAGATTCGGGGTTTCATTGACTCTCGAACCGTAGGCGCCGATGGCGTGAGCCGCGTGGTCGTCGGTCATGATGAACACGATGTTCGGACGTTGCGCCGCCGACGCGACGGTCGTGAACATCGCCAGGAGGAGGGCGGCCCCGGGACGATTGATCATGGCGAGGATCCTCGCACATCCCCGGGCGGTCCGGAATTGACCGCGGGTTCGCTCGCAAGATAGGGTCATTCAGAGCCCCCATGCCCATGAATGTCCACGACAACGTCCTTTCGGCCATCGGCCAAACCCCCCTCATCCGCCTGAACCGCCTGACCCGGGAGATCCCAGCCGTGGTCTACGCGAAAGTCGAGAGTACCAACCCGGGCAACAGCATCAAGGACCGGATGGCGGTCCGGATGATCGAGGATGCGGAGAGAAAGGGCCTTTTGAAGCCGGGCGGCACGATCATCGAAGGCACCTCCGGCAACACCGGCATGGGCCTCGCCATCGCCGCCATCGTGAAGGGCTACAAGTGCATCTTCACCACCACGGACAAGCAGTCGAAGGAGAAAGCGGACGCGATGCGGGCGTTCGGGGCCGAAGTGATCGTGTGCCCGACCGACGTGGATCCCGAGGATCCGCGCTCGTATTACTCGGTGTCGTCCCGGCTGGTGCGCGAAACGCCGAATGCGTGGAAGGCCAATCAGTACGACAACCTGTCCAACTCGCAGGCGCACTACGAGACCACCGGCCCCGAGATCTGGGAGCAGACCGGGGGGAAGATCGATCACCTCGTGGTGGGCGTGGGCACCGGCGGCACGATCTGCGGCGCGGGCAGGTACCTCAAGGAGAAGCGGCCCTCGGTGAAGTGCTGGGGCATCGACACCTACGGCTCCGTGTTCAAGAAGTACAAGGAGCAGGGCGTCTTCGACAAACACGAGATCTACCCCTACGTGACCGAGGGTATCGGCGAGGACTTCCTGCCCCAGAACGTGGACTTCTCCGTCATCGACCATTTCGAGAAGGTGACCGACCGCGACGCCGCGATCTACACGCGGGAGATCGCCCGACAGGAGGGAATCTTCGCGGGCAACTCGGCGGGTTCGGCCATCGCGGGGCTGCTGCAGCTCAAGGACCGCTTCAAGGCCGGTGAGACGGTCGTCGTCATCTTCCACGACCACGGCACACGGTACCTCGGCAAGATGTTCAACCCCGAGTGGATGCGCATGATGGGCTACGAGAACCTCGGCGGCCCAACCGCCCGCGCGCTCGTCAAGAACAAGAAGGTCACCGACGTCGTCGGCGTCGAGGAGACCGACACCGTCGAGCAGGCGATCCTGCGCATGGGCGAGAACGACTTCTCGCAGATCCCCGTCCTGCACGCCCAGCGCATCGTCGGCTCCCTCAGCGAGACCCACGTCTACGCCGCGATGGTCAAGGACCCGAGCATTCGCACGCAGCCGGTGCGCGCGATCATGCAGAAGCCCTTCCGCTACGTGGACATCGAGACGCCCGTACGCCTGCTCGCGGGCATGATCACCCCGCAGAGCCCGGCGGTCCTCGTGCGCGACTTCCCGGCCAACAAGGTCTACATCCTCACCGGCTACGACGTGCTCGCCGCCATCTGCGCGCCGGTCCCGCTACGCCGCCGCCGTTGGTCCCGGCGGCGTGCTCGAGACGCGCCTCGCCGGCAGCGTGACGGTCACCGTCGTGCCGATTCCGTGGACGCTCTCGATCTCGAGCGTGCCGCCGTGCGCGCGAACGATGCGGTCGACGATGGCGAGCCCGAGTCCCGTGCCACTCGGCCGCGTCGTGAAGAACGGATCGCGCGCCTTGCTGCGTACCAGCGTGTCCATTCCCTCACCGGTGTCGCGGAACGTGAGGGCCATCGCCTTCCCCGTCGCGAGAGTGGCGCGGCTGACGCGCACCGTTAACGTTCCGCCGTTCGGCATCGCCTGGATCGCGTTTTCGGCGCG
>CAZBTT010000482.1:0-4213 GCA_964494295.1 uncultured Acidobacteriota bacterium | reverse complement strand
GGTCACCACGCCGGCGCCGAACGCCGCCTTGTAGAACTCGATCGCCTTCGCGGCGCCGCGGATGCAGAGGTAGGGAACGATGCTGCTCACGCCTTCGGGAATCGCCTGGACCATGGTGGGGCCTCCTGAGGAAATAGGATGCGGATCTTAGCGCCGTCGCGAATCGGCTGCGTTTACCGCGTGGCGGTCAGCCGTCCGAACGCCTGCCGCCCTCGGGCCGCATCTGCGGGAAGAGGATCACGTCGCGAATCGAACGCGAGTTCGTGAGCAGCATGGCCAGGCGATCGATGCCGAGACCGCAGCCGCCGGTCGGCGGCAAACCGTGGCCGAGGGCCCGAACGTAGTCCTCATCCATCTGATGCGCCTCGTCATCGCCGCCCTGCCGGCTCTCGATCTGGTCGAGGAAACGGGCGCGCTGCTCGAGCGGGTCGTTGAGCTCGGAGAAACCGTTCGCGATCTCCATGCCGCACATGAAGAGTTCGAAACGGTCGGCGAACTCCGGATTGTCAGCGCGGCGCTTGGCGAGAGGTGAGATCTCAACCGGATAGTCGACGACATAGGTAGGCTGGACGAGGCCCTCCTCGGCGAAATCGCCGAAGAGCGACTCGATGGTCTTGCCGTGGGAAAGCGTCTTGTAGGCCGCGGGCGCTACGCCCTTCTTGCGACAGGCCGCCACGAAGGCTTCCGTGGTAACGATCGCCTTGAGCCTGGCGCCGTCTTCGACCTCGGCGACGGTCACCGGCTCCGGCAACTCCCTCGACAAAGCCGCGGCGATCGCGTCCGACATACGAACCCGCGCGAACGGCGTCTTGAACGAGAGGACGGTCTCGCCGAAAGTGATGTCGGTCCCCCCGGTGGCCACGATCGCCGCGTTCTCGATCAGCTCCTCGGTGATCGCCATGACGTCCCGGCAATCGAAGTAGGCCGTATAGAACTCGAGCATCGTGAACTCGGGGTTGTGATGCGCCGAGAGGCCTTCGTTCCGGAAGTTGCGATTGATCTCGTAGACGCGCTCCAGGCCGCCGACACCGAGCCGCTTCAGATACAGCTCGGGGGCGATGCGGAGGAAGAGATCGACGCCGAGCGCGTTGTGATGCGTGACGAAGGGCCGCGCGAGAGCCCCGCCCGCGATCGGATGCATCATCGGTGTTTCAACTTCGATATAGCTGCGTTCGTCCATGAAACGGCGGATGGCCGCGACCATCTTCGACCGCGCCACGAAGGTCTTGCGCACCTCGGGATTGGCCACCATGTCGACGTAACGCTGGCGATAGCGCGTCTCGACGTCGGTCAGGCCATGCCATTTCTCGGGAAGCGGGAGCAACGACTTCGACAGGAACGTCAGCGATGCGGCCTGGACGGTCAGCTCACCGGTCTTGGTGCGCATGAGTTTCCCGGACACGCCGATGAAGTCGGCCATGTCGACGAGATTCCAGACTTCGAATGCCGCGTCGCCCACACCGTCCTTGCGGACGTAGATCTGGAGGTTCGCGTCGCCGTCAGTGAGTGTCGCGAAGCCCGTCTTCCCGTGCGACCGGCGCGTGAGAACGCGGCCGGCGATGCTGACTTCGATCCCCTTCGCGGTCAGCTCATCGGCCGTGAGTTCGCCCCACTCCTTGATGATGGCGGCGAGGCCATGGGTGCGGGTGAACTTCGTCGGATAGACGGACTGCCCAAGAGCCAAAAGGGCCTTCGCCTTGTCGTAGCGCTCTCCCGATTCCTTCGGCCAGCCGGGGACCGGGGGCTCGGGTTCGGGCCCCGCGGGGAGCGGTGTCTCGTCAGTCAACTTCAGCCTCGTTCAGTTCAGATGGTGCGGGGAAAGGGTTCAGGAGGACGCGGTTTTGTCGCGATACCGCCGCTTGAGCGCGTCAAGAATACCGTTCACGAAAGACGACGAATCGGCCTCGCCGTAGCGCTTCGAGATCTCGATGGCCTCGTCGATGATGACGGCGGCCGGGGTCGCGTCTTCGCATTTCAGCTCATAGGCGCCAAGCCGCAGGACGTTGCGCTCGATCGCGGCGAGACGTCCGAGTTCCCAGTTCGTCATGACGCTGGTGATGTCGGCGTCAATGCCCTCACGCTCGCGCTCCGTTCCGACGAAGAGGCGTTCGGCCATGGACCGCACCGCGGGCGTGCCGTTCCGCATCGTCCAGAAGTCCTCGATGACGCGGGCGGGCGCTTCGCCCGACCATTCCCGCTGATACAGCATCTGCATCGCGCACACCCGGGCCTTGGAACGTTGGCCCACTACCTCTTCCTCCGGATGGAGGAGCGTGTGGCGGTGAGTTTCTGGATCAGGAGAGCGGCGTCGATCGCCGCAGCCGCGGCCTCACGGCCCTTGTTGTCGCGACCGGGCTTCGAGCGCGCGATGGCGTGCGACGATCTGGTGACGGTGAGAACACCGAACGCGACGGGCACTCCGGTTTTGAGGCTCGCCTGCATGATGCCCCGGGCCGCCTCGCGCGCGATGTGTTCGTAGTGATCCGTCTCGCCCTTGATCACCGCCCCCAGGGCGACGATCGCGTGGTAGCGGCCAGTTCCCGCGGCGATCTGAGCAATGAGCGGCAACTCGAAAGCCCCCGGAACGACCTGCACTTCCGCGGAAGCGCCAACCTCGGCGGTGTATTCGAGAGCACCGAGCGAGAGGCCCGCGACGACGGCATCGTTGAACTGTGATTGCAGGATCAGGATGCGAAGGCCGGCGCCGCTTCCTGGCGCTGCGGGGTTCGAGCGGGGCGTTTTCACCTGCCCTGGAACTTCGCGGGGCGCTTCTCCAGAAACGCGCTGGTGCCCTCGGTCTTGTCGGCGGTCGAACAAAGAACGCCGAACAACGTGGCCTCGTGATCCTGGGCATCCTCGAACGACATGTCCAGGCCGGCGTTCACGGCGTCGATCGTGTACTGAAGCGAAAGAGGCGCGTTCGCGATCATCTTCTTCATCAGAGCCGCGGCTTCATTCATCAGCGCGTCTTTCGCGACGACGCGATTCACGAGGCCGATGCGAAGGGCTTCATCCGCCGCCACCATCTCGCCAGAGAGCAGAATCTCGAGCGCGCGGCCTCGGCCGACAAGGCGCGGCAGGCGCTGTGTACCCGCATAGCCGCAGATGAGGCCAAGCTTCACTTCAGGTGTGCCGAGGCGGGCATTGTCGGACGCGATGCGGATGTGGCACGCGAGGGCGAGTTCGCAACCGCCCCCCAGCGCGAAGCCGTTGACCGCGGCGATGACCGGACCGCGGAACCGCTCGAGTCGGTCGAACACGCGCTGGCCCCGAAGCGCCAGAGCCCGAGCCTCGATGGGCGTCGCTTTCGCCAGCTCGGAGATGTCGGCGCCGGCCACGAAGGCTTTCTCGCCGGATCCCGTGACGATGATGCCGCGCAAGGAGGCGTCAGCGTCGACCTCGGTGATCGCCGCGTCCAGTTCGCCGATAACGACGGCGTTGAGCGCATTCAGTTTGTCGGGGCGGTTGATGGTGATGACGGCGATGCCGTCGTCCCGCTTCTCAACAAGGAGAGTTGAATACGCCATCGGCTTAGACCAGACCCTTCGTGGGGGTCGGCGGGTTCGTCGAATAATCGTAGAAGCCCTTGCCCGTCTTCTTGCCGTACATCCCGGCCTGCACCATGCGCTTGAGGAGGGTCGGAGGCGCGTAGCGGGCTTCCTTGAACTCATCGAACATGATGTTCGCGATGTAGTAGGTGGTTTCGATCCCGACGAAGTCGAGCAGCGTGAACGGGCCCATCGGATAACCGCAGCCGAGCTTCATGGCTTCGTCGATGTCCTGGACCGAGCCCACACCCTGTTCGAGGGCGCGGATCGCGTCGACCATGTAGGGGACGAGCAGGCGATTGACGATGAAACCGGGTTTGTCGGTGGCGCGCACGACGGTCTTGCCGATGCCCGTGCCGAATGCGCACATGGCTTCGAAGACGGCCGGATCGGTGAGCGGTCCGCGGACGACTTCCACGAGCTTCATGAGAGGCACGGGGTTGAAGAAGTGCAGGCCGACGAAACGATCGGCCCGACCCGAACCCGCGGCCATCTCGGTGATGGAGAGCGAAGACGTGTTGGACGCGAAGATCGTGTCTTTGCCGCACACCTTGTTGAGAGCGCCGAACATCTCGTGCTTGAGGGCGATGTTCTCGACCACCGCCTCGATGACGACGTCGCAGGGGGCGAGGTCCTCGAGCTTGGTGGTGCCCTTGAGCCGGCCC
>CAZBTT010000481.1:0-4234 GCA_964494295.1 uncultured Acidobacteriota bacterium | reverse complement strand
ATCGAAACGATGGCCGACTGGCTGAAAGGGAAGGGTTACACCACCACGGGCGTGAGCGCCAATGACATCTTTCTCGTGCCTTGGACCGGCCTTCAGAAGGGGTTCGACACGTTTCTCGCTTCGTCCCCGCGCGGATTGCGCTTCGTGCCCTTCGCCTCGGCGCTGAGACGGTCGCTCGCGAGAATGCGTCTGGTCGGCCGCCGCACCTCCGGTCTCACCTGGACCGCCACGGAGGTCACGAACGCGGCGCTCGATGTCGTCAGGGCCTCGCGCGAGCCCTTCTTCCTCTTCCTGAACTATTTCGACGCGCACGATCCGCATGTGGTGCTCGGCAATCCGTCCTGGCCCGTTCCCTCGCCAGCCAAATCGATCGACGCCTACGACACCGAGATCGCCTACATCGACGGCGAGATCGCGAGGCTGCTCGCCTTTCTGAAAGAGAAGGGCCGGCTCGACCAGACCCTCGTCATCCTGACCGCTGATCACGGGGAGTACTTCAACGAGCGCAAACTGCGAGGACATCCAGCGATGCCCTACGAGTTGAGCCTTCATGTCCCTCTCGCCCTGCGGCTGCCCGGCATCATCGCCCCCGGCCGGTCGGTCCGCCGGACGGGTCTTCTCGAAGTGTTCCGCATGGTGCGGAACGTCGTTCAGGGTGAGCCCATGGACTGGCTGAGCGAGGTGGACGCGACCCCGAGGATCCTGAGCGAGGCCTGGGCGCAAAGGGACTACCCGAAGCCGCGTCCCGCCGACAATCGGCCCAGCACCACAGTCGTATTCGCCGGGAATCTCAAACTGATCCACCGGCTTTCCGGCAGATCGGAACTCTTCGACCTTGACTCCGATCCCGATGAGCAGCGCAACCTGATCGACACCACCGATCCAGCCCTGGTGGCCCTCAAGGAAAAGATGATCCGTGAGGTGATGCTCCGGGCCACGCGAGGTCCCGGCCCCGCCCCGCCCCTCTCCGAGGATGCCGCGGAGCGCATGCGCGCCCTTGGGTACTTGAGGTAGAGAACGTCGCCGCGCGAACGCGAGCTACTTGGTTGCGAGCTTCTCTTTCAGGAAGGCCAGGCTCTTCGGAAAGACCGAGTGGACGTATTCGTAACCATGGTCGCCGGGAAAGAGGCCGAAGGTGTGAGGGACCTTGCGGGACTCGAGGGTGTCGTGAAGCATCTTGTTTCCGGCGGCAAGCCCGTACCGGTCTTCGCTCCCGCAGTCGATGTAGAGCGCGGGCAGGCCTTTCACATCCCCAGTCTTCGCGAGCTCGAGCGGGTCCTGGGACTTCCACGCCAGCGCATCGACCGGCTCGCCGAACACGCCGGTGAAGGCGCGCATCTGGCCGCCGCGGGCCCCCGCCTCGGCGGTGGGGATCTGCGAAAGCAGCATCGCCGAATGGGTCGCTACCACGCCGAAGACCGAGGGCTGCGAGAAGGCGATGTTGAGCGCCCCATAGCCGCCCATCGAGATTCCGAGTAGCGCCCGCCCCTCGCGCCTGGCAATCGTCCGATAGGTCTTGTCGATATGCTCGACGAGGTCCTTCGCGACGAGGTCCTGGTACCTGCCCTTCGGCGAGTTGCTGAAGAGGTTGTTGCCTCCATCCACGGTGACGACGATCGCGTTCGGCGCGCCTCCTGCCTTCACCGCCGCTTCGTACTGAGGAAGCACGGCGCGACGCTCGAGGAAGGCCGAGTTCTCGAACATCCCGTGCAGCGCGTAGATCACCGGATAAGAGGCCTTGCTCGTTTCATAGTCCGCGGGGAGGTACGCGACATAGGTCACGGTCGTGCCGAGCGACTTGGATTCGAAGGTCTTCGCCTTCTCTGAAGCCGGCATCATTCGAGGGCCGCGCGGTGCGCCCGGCGGCTGGCCCTGGGCGGCGGCCGGAGGCGCTGCCTCTTGAGCGAAGGCGGGGCCGGTGACGATCGCGAGGGCGGCGATCGCCGCGCGGAATTCGGAAGTCTTCATTTTGGGGTCAGTGCCTCTTGAGAAAATCGTTGATCTCGCCGAGCACAGCGTCCAGCATCGGAGCCGTCAGCGTCTTCGTGAAGGTGTTTCGCTGGGAGGGATGGTACGAGATGAAGATCCTTCTTGTCTCGCCTCCCGAAGCAGCGGCCGGTAGATCATGGCTCAGGCCGTGTCCGAACTTGAACGAGCGTTTCGACTCGATCTCTCCCTCGGCCTTCAACATCGCGGTGAAAGCGTCAAGCGCGAACTTTCCGAGGGCCAGCACCGCGCGGGGCTTGAGCAGTCTCCATTCGCGGGCGAAATACGGGCGGCAGGCGAGGGTCTCCCGCGGCTCAGGTTTGTTGTCGGGGGGCGCGCACCGCACCGCGGCGAGGATGTACGCGTCGCGCATCGCCAGGCCGTCGTCGCGCCAGACCGCGGTGGGCTGGCTGGCGAAACCCGCGCGGTGAAGGGCGGGGTAGAGAAAGTCGCCGGACGGATCGCCCGTGAACACCCGGCCGGTGCGATTCCCTCCATTCGCGGCGGGTGCGAGGCCAACGATGAGGAGCCGCGCTTTCGGATCGCCGAAACCCGGGACGGGACGGCCCCAGTACGTTTGGTGGCGGTACCGCGCGACTTTGACCATCGCAGCGTGCTGGCACCACTTGCGAAGCCTTGGACACTTCTCGCAGGAGACGATCTCCGCGCGGACTTTGGAAAGGGAATCCCGCTCCATCACGAACCAATGTACCTCGCGGGCTCGGGGGCGGTTGAATCGGCACATCTGAGATAATTCCACTGGCGCGCGAAGCACGAGGGCGGTTCATCAACCTAGGAGTTCAGCAACAGCACATGGCCGACCATCGATCGCTCCCCCTCACCGACCTTTCCGAAGACGAGAAGCTCTTTCAGGAGACGGTCCGAAGCTTTGCTGACGAGAAGATCCGTCCTTTCGTTTCGAAGATGGACCAGGACGCGAAGATGCCGCGGGATCTCATCGATGCCTGCTTCGAACTCGGTCTCATGGGCATCGAACTGCCGGAGTCCTTCGGAGGCGCTGCTTCGACCTTTTTCATGTCGGTTCTCGTGGTCGAGGAACTCGCGCGGGTTGACGCCTCGGTGGCGGTTCTCGTCGATGTCCAGAACACCCTTTTCAACAACGCGCTTCTTCGGTGGGGCACGCCCGCGCAAAAGGAAAAGTACTGCCCGAAACTGGCCACGAAGTGGGTGGGCGCCTATGCGCTTTCCGAGGCGGGTTCGGGATCGGACGCTTTCGCCCTCGCCTGCAAGGCGGTGGACAAGGGCGATCACTACGAACTCACCGGCCAGAAGTTGTGGATCACGAACGCGGTCGAGGCCGAACTCTTCATCGTGATCGCCAACGCCGATCCGAGCAAGGGCTACAAGGGCATCACCGCCTTCTTCGTGGAGAAGGGAACTCCCGGTTTCACCATCGGCAAGAAGGAGGACAAGCTCGGCATACGCGCCTCGTCCACCTGCGAGCTGATCTTCGAAGGCTGCAAGGTCCCGAAGGAGAACGTCCTCGGCGAAGTCGGCAAGGGCTACAAGATCGCGATCGAGACCCTCAATGAGGGCCGCATCGGGATCGCCGCCCAGATGGTGGGGGTGGCCCAGGGCGCTTACGATCACGCGCTCAGGTACTCCCAGGAGCGGAAGCAGTTCGGTCAGGCCATCGCCGAGTTCCAGGGCGTGAGTTTCGAACTCGCGAACATGGCCATGCAGATCGAGGCCTCACGGCTCCTCACCTACAACGCCGCCCGCCTTCGCGACACCGGCGCGCCCTTCATCAAGGAGGCGGCCATGGCCAAGCTCTTCGCCTCACGCACCGCGGAGTACGTCGCCAGCAAGGCGATCGAGATCTTCGGCGGGAACGGCTTCACCAAGGAATACCCGGTGGAGAAGTTCTACCGCGACCAGAAGGTTGGCCAGATCTACGAGGGAACATCGAACATGCAGCTCATGGTCATAGCCAAACAAGTCCTGGGAAAAATGGCGTGAGTCTTCTCTCCCTCTCCACCACCGACCTCCTAGACCGTTTCGGCTCTCAAGACCCCACGCCGGGCGGCGGTTCCGCCGCGGCCCTTGCCGGCGATCTCGCCGCATCCCTCGTCGAGATGGTCGCGGGTCTTCCGAAGACCCGCACCGGCGCTCCGGACGAGCGCGAGAAGCCCGACGCCGCGAAGGCTTCGGCGGGCCAGGCGGGAGCGCGACCCCGGGAACTCGTCGATCTCGACACCGACGCCCACAACGCGGTTACCGCCGCGTC
>CAZBTT010000480.1:0-4253 GCA_964494295.1 uncultured Acidobacteriota bacterium | reverse complement strand
TCGAGCCGCCAGGATCGTCCCGGCCGGGTCTCCCTGCGGATGCTCCTGGACGGCCTGTCCGGCGACAAGGCCACGCTCGTCTTCGAAGTGCGTGACAATGGCATCGGCATGGACCGAGAAACCATGACCTTCCTCTTCAAGTCGTTCACCCAGGGTGACGCGTCGATCACGCGCCGGTTCGGCGGCACCGGTCTGGGCCTCGCGATCTGCCACAACCTCGTGGAGCTGATGGGCGGCAGCATCGAAGCTCAAAGCGACCTCGGGAAGGGCTCCACCTTCCGCGTTCGCATCCCCTTCCTCGTCTCGGCAAGCGCCGAGGAACGCTCCGATCAGCTCTCAGAGATCGCAGGTCTCTCCTGCCTGGTCATCGGCGGCTCGACGGGCTTCTACGGCGATCTCGGCTCCTATCTGGAGAACGCGGGGGCCGCGGTGGACCAGGCCGGCGACTGGCCGGCTGCGCTCAGGTACGCAGATGCTCACCGGGCCGGCCTTTGCGTTTTTGTCCTCGGTCTCGACGAAGATGGGCTTCCGCTGGATGCGCTTCGCTCGGCGGAAACCCGACGACCGGATGGCCTCACCCGCTTCGTCCTTCTCGACCGAGGCCGGAGGCGCCGGCCCCTCGCCCCGAACCCCGGCATCACGGTCCTCGAGGCCAATCTTCTGACTCGCGACGCCTTCTTGAAAGCGGTCGCGGTGATCTCGGGCCGACTCAAACTCGAGACGGCCACGACTCCGATCTCCATCCGGCGCGCTCCCCTCGCGCCACCCACGAGAGCCGAGGCCATCACGGCCGGCCAGTTGATTCTGGTCGCCGAGGACAACGAGATCAGCCAAAAGGTGATCTTGAGACAGCTGGGACTGCTCGGCTACGCCGCGGATGTGGTCCCAAGCGGCCTCGAAGCGCTCGAGCGGTGGCGTACCGGTGAGTATGGGCTTCTGCTCGCCGACCTCCACATGCCCCGGATGGATGGTTATCAGCTGACCGCCGCCATTCGCGTTCAGGAGGGCACGGAACAGCATGCGGTCATCATCGCCCTTACCGCCGATGTGCTCAAGGGCGGGGCGCAGCAGTGCCGCGACGCCGGCCTCGACGACTACCTGTGCAAGCCGGCCCGTCTGTCCGAGGTCAAGGCGATGCTCGAGAAGTGGATGCCGCGCCAGGACCCAGCCAGGAAGGAAGGGGCCGGCCAGCCCGCGGCCTCCACGCGCTCCGCGGCGCCGCTTGACATCACCGTTCTCGAGGAGTTGGTGGGCCGGGACCCCGACGTGATCCACGAGTTCCTCCGCGCGTTCTGGATCAGCACCGCCCGGACGGTATCGGAGATCAAGGAGGCCTGCGATGTTCGGGACGCCGCGAAGGTCGCGGATCTGGCGCATAAGTTGAAGTCGCCGGCCAAATCCGTGGGCGCCGCCCACCTCGCCGAGCTGTGCTCCGAGATCCAGGCCGCGGCCGGTCACGCCGACTTCGAGGCGCTCGACGCCTGTATGCCCCGCCTCGAATCGGAGAAGGCGAGCATCGAATCGTATTTGAGCCCGGCGTGAGGGAAACGTTTTGGAGCGATCCGCGGTAAGAATTCTGCTCCTGGATGATGAACCCTTCATCCTGAGGCTCCACGCCCACATGTTGACGGAGCTTGGATTCTCCGCGATCGAGTCCTTCGAGAGCGGCCCCTCGGCTGTGGCCTATCTCGACCTCGGCAACGTGCCGGACCTGATCCTCCTCGACCTGTCCATGCCGGAGATGGACGGAATCGAGTTCATCCGCCACCTGGTCAAGCGCGCGTACGCCGGCCGGCTCATTCTGGTGAGCGGGGAGGACATCCGTCTGCTCCAGACCGCGGAAAGGCTGGTCCAGGCGCACGGGATCCATATCCTCGGCCACCTCGCCAAGCCGATTCGACCGGCGGGCCTTGGAGCCCTCCTTTCGGAATGGGAGGGGAATACCTCCTTCATTCCACGCCCGCCCGGCAAGACCTATGGTCCTGCCGAGGTGTTGCACGCGATACGAAGCGGGCACCTGATCAACTACTACCAGCCCAAGGTCACACTCGAGACAGGCGCGGTGCATGGGGCCGAGTGCCTGGTGCGCTGGCAGCATCCCGAAGACGGCCTCATCGAACCCGCGCGGTTCATCAGCACGGCGGAAAAGCACCATCTCATCGACGAGCTCACCCGGGTGACCTTCCGCCTGGCCCTCGATCAGATGAGCGTGATGGAGCACGAGGGTCTCTCCCTTCGCGTCGCCATCAATCTTGCGACTTCGACGCTGCGCTCGGTCGATTTCGCGGACTTCGCGGCGAGCGAGGCCGCACGCGCCCTGGTCTCTCCGCAGAACGTGATCTTCGAGGTGACGGAGAGCCAGATCATCCGCGATCTGCGCGCGCCTCTCGAGGTGCTCACCCGCCTGCGCCTCATGCGCTTCGGTCTGTCGATCGACGATTTCGGAACCGGCTACTCGTCCCTTTCCCAGTTGCGGGACATCCCCTTCGATGAACTCAAAATCGACCAGACCTTCGTTCACCGGGCGCCTCACGACAAGACCGCCCGCGCGATCTTCGACGCTTCGCTGTCCCTGGCCCGGACGCTCGGCTTGAAAGCGGTGGCGGAGGGGGTCGAGGACCGGGCCGACTGGGATCGCGTGCGCCACTCGGGATGCGACGAAGCCCAGGGATATCTGATCGCGAGACCGATGCCGGCAGGCGCGCTGGGTCCCTGGATGCGGGACTGGCGCCTCAATGGGAAGCGGAGGCTCGGCTACGCCTGAGTCTCCTCAGCGCGGTCGAGCGCATCCCGGACGACGGTCGCGAGCCGTTCGCTCGTGAAGGGCTTCTCGATGAGAAGGATGTCGTCTCCCAGAACGCCATGCTGGGAGAGGGCGCCATCCGTGTAGCCGGACATGAAGACCACGCGCACTCCCGGCCTCGACTCCTGCAGCGCACGGGCAAGGTCGGGACCGCTCATTCTCGGCATGACGACGTCGGTCAGGAGCAGGTCGATGCGGCCCTCGATGGCGGCGGCCACCTCGAGCGCGGCTCGGCCGTCTCCCGCGGCGTGGACCCTGTAGCCGAGCTCTTGGAGGGTTTCGTGAATGACCTCCCGTAGCGATTCCGTGTCTTCCGCGAGCAGGATGGTCTCGACGCCGCGGGGAGGCGACTTGACCGCACTCGGCGCGGCTGCCGAGGCGTTGGGGCGATCGACCCGCGGCAGGTAGATCCGAAACGTCGAGCCATGCCCGGGTTCGCTGTAGACCCAGACGTTCCCGCCGCTCTGCTTGACGATTCCGTACACGGTGGCGAGGCCCAGTCCGGTGCCCTCCCCCTCGGCCTTGGTGGTGAAGAAAGGTTCGAACGCCCGGGCCTGCACCTCCCGGGCCATGCCGATGCCGGTGTCGGAAACCGCGAGCATGACGTAGCGCCCGGGTTGGGTCGACGGATGAAGCATGGCGTATTCGGCGTCGAGGTCCACGTTTCGGGTCTCGAAGGTGAGGACTCCGCCCTGGGGCATCGCGTCGCGCGCGTTGACCGCGAGGTTCAGGATGATCTGCTCCACCTGCCCGGGGTCCGCGTTCACGGTGCCGAGCCCGATCGCGGGCTTCATCACGAGATGAACGTTCTCGCCGATCAGGCGGCCAAGCATCTTGTGGGTGTCAGCGATGATGGCGTTGAGGTCGAGGGGCCGGGGTTGAAGCACCTGCTTGCGGCTGAAGGCGAGGAGCTGCCGGGTGAGCGCCGCAGCCCGGTGGGCGGCCTTCAGGATCTGGTCGAGACGGGGTCTCACCACGTGCCCGGGTTCGATCTGCCTTTGCGCCATCTCGCAATAGCCGGTGATGACCGCGAGGATGTTGTTGAAGTCGTGGGCGACCCCGCCCGCGAGCTGCCCGATGGCCTCGACCTTCTGCGACTGGAAGAGTGCGGTCTCCGCATGCCGGCGCGCCGATCCGTCGGAGTGGAAGAAGAGGAAATGGGTCACCTCCCCCACGGAGTTCCGCACCGGAGACAGGGCGAGGTCATCCCAGAACGTGGTCCCGTCCTTGCGGTAGGCGAGCAGGCTCACCTGACACTCCCGCTGCTCCTGGATCGCCTTACGAACCTCCGCGCACGCGTGGGTGTCCGATTCGACGCCCTCGAGGAACCACGCGCTCCTGCCGAGAGCTTCCGAGGCGGGGTAGCCGCTCATTCGCTCGAATGCCCGGTTGCACAGGGTGATCGGCAGGAGCGGCTCGTGCGTGTCCGCGACCGCGATGCCGATGTTGG
>CAZBTT010000479.1:0-4260 GCA_964494295.1 uncultured Acidobacteriota bacterium | reverse complement strand
CGTGGCCTTTCTTCCGCGGCCTCGGCGGCGAATGCCGCCATCGACCACGTTCACGACTGGGTCCTCGGCTCGAACGGCGAGTGGGTGACCATGGGCGTGCCCTCGGACGGCAGCTACGAGATTCCTCCGGGCACGGTCTACGGTTTCCCCTGCACCACGAAAGAGGGCAAGATCGAGATCGTCACCGGTCTCGACATCGACGCCTTCTCGAGAGAACGCATGAGCCTCACGCTCAAGGAACTGGACGAAGAGCGCGAAGGCGTCAAGCACCTGCTGACTTAGGGCGCGGTCAGCGAGGCGTTCATGTCCCCGTGGCGGGGCCGCGTGCGAAGGCTGGAGCCGGGGCCGGAAGGTTCGGAACAGCGCAGCAGTAGATTGCGCCGCAGGAACGAGACGAGGGCTTGCCCTGCCACGTCGTTACCCAGATCGTTCCAGTGGCCGTCGTGGCGGAAGTACGGCGCCCCGGTCCAACCGCCGACCGAGGCTCGGAGTTCGTCGGTGAAGTCGACGAAGTGACTCTGGCTGCTCTGGCTCAACTCCCTCAGGCGCTTGCGCACGAGAGACCGGTCCCAGGCCTCGGCCGAGAGGCCGTAGTTCATCAACGTGTGGTCCCAGTCCTCGTCCACCACCTCGAAACTCGCGGGGATGTGGGCGACCACGGGAATGGCGCCATCGGCGCGGACCGCGTCGGCGAACGCGTTCAGGATCTCGCCGGTTCGGGTCCAGGCCGCCCGGACCTCGGCCAGCTGGCCCCGTTTCTTGTAGACGCGGAGTTCGTCGGGAAGACTATCCGGTTCGTAAGGCGCCACCAGGCCCCTTCGCGCCAGTTGAGCGTAAAACCTCGGCGCGCCCGTCATGAGCCGTTCGAGGACCAGAAACTTGAGAGCCGAGCCTTCGATCTGGCGCTTCTTCGGGGCCTCGGGCACGGTGGGCGGAGGTGGCTCGAGGGGAGTGTTGACCGGCGTCAGTTCGCCGTCGCGCACCTCGAGCAAAGGCGTGGGCGATCCCCAGTAGCGAGTGCGGACAGTCTGAACTATGTCGTTGTAGTACACCGCCATCACCACGACGTCCGCGTCAAGCGCGCGGCCTTCCCGGCGATACCAGAGGTACTCCTGGTCGATGGAGTAACCGTGAACACCCGCGTTGATCACTTCGGCCGGACAACCCGCGTTGGCCGCGGAATCCTCGGCCCGTCTCGTGATCCCCTTGTCCCGTTCGACCGCATAAGCCTCGATGAAGGAATCGCCCATCACCAGGATGCGGCGGGTGCCCGGCTTCTTCGTGGGCGACCGCTCGATGTCGCGGAATCCGAGGCTGTTGATCTCGACGCGCGTCCTGTATTCGCGCCGGCTGTAGGTGACGCTCGCCCCCGGCCGATTGCGCCAGCCGAGGATCGGATCGAAGGCGGTATAGGCGGCCTGTTCTCCGGAACGCCCGGGAGGGCGGCCGGCGATGATGACGCGCGCCGCCACTTCGAGAACGCCGACACCGGCGGCGGTGGCTGCGGCCAGAAGGGCCAGGTTGACGGTCAGCGACTTCACTCGTCGCGAGATCTTCAACGGGCTTCCGGGAGGCCCCGGGGCGCCGAGAGGGCCGCGGCGCCCAGGGCGTAGGCGCGTCCTTCGCCCATCGCCTGGACGAGCTGAAGGCGATGGCCCAACGCCCTGATTTGTCTTTCCTTCTCTGTCCATCGATCCGGCTGATACATGTCGGTGTGGACGATAACGTAGCCCACCTTCAGTTCTTCAAGGGCGGAGAGGCCTCTCTCCGTGGGGAAGTCGTGAAGCTCCCGGTAGAGATCGGTGTGGAACGGCGGCACCAGGCTCGAGTATCCGTTCACCATTTTCTGCCAGTGCGCAGCGCCGTGGATCATGTACTCGGAATGGAAACGCGCCTGGCGCACGGAGTTGTCGGGCAGGGGAATCGGAAGTTCGACCACCCGGAAGGGCTTCGGTTGGGTCGCGAGCCAGGCGTCGATGGGAGGCGTCACGATGGGATCGTGCGGCGCGCTCCAGGGCAGGGGGAGGCATTCGATCGTGGCGAGCGCGATCAGCGCCCAGGCGACACTGCGTCGGCGGATGCGATCGAGGCCGAGGGCGGCGAGGGCGGCCATCGCGGTCAGGGTAAGAAGGAAGAAGCGTGAGGGAACGCGGATCAGATCGAAGCCCGGGACGATCGAATAGGCCAGCCGGTACAAGCCGAACGCGGGCCCGAGAGCAACCCAGAGCGTGATGAATGCGAGGCCCGCGAGTCCCAGCGTGGCGCTGGTGCGGGAGTCGCGATGGCGAATCAGGCCGAAGAGACCAAGACCCGTGAGTCCCAGAAAGGCGAAACCCGGGAAGAGCGCGGCATTCGCGGGCTCACCACGCTCCCCGATCGGGGCCACTTTCGAGAGAATCGCGGCCTGAGTACGCGTGGGCGAGAGCAGCCAACTGGAGGCCGTGGGCGCCCAACCTTCCGCGTCTTCGATCGACCGGGTCAATCCCACTTGTTCGCGCACCTCGTAGTACGGGATCACGAAGCGCACATTGATCAGCAGCAGCATCGCGCCCGCCAGCCCGCAATCGCGCACGACCTTCCCCGGCCGAATGTTCTTCGTCGCCAGCGCCGACGCGAACAGGATGGCGAGGGCCACGGTGAGGAAGAGACCGCCATGGCCACTGGTCAGAGACTGCGCCGTGAAGAGGGCAAGGGTGGCCAGAAGGTCGCGCCGCTGGCCCTCGCGAAGGTAGCGGATTGCGTACGCCAGAGCCCACGGGACGAAGTGCAGGGTGGCGAGATGCGCCTGGCTCAGTCGCGAGAGCTTCGGACCCGCGAAGGCGCCCACGATCCCCGCGAGCAGCGCCCCGCGGGTCGAGGCCCCGCACTCCCGCGCGAGCCGATCGCAGCCCAGAGCCGTGAGGAACGTCGCCAGAAGCAGGACGACGTTCAGGATCAGATCCAGGTTCGAGGTGAGGAAGGAAAGGGGCAGGGCCAGGAGCGCCGCGCCGATCAAGTGTTCCGAGTAGGCGAGGGTCCGCGTCTCCGGGAAAAAGATGTTCGCGTCGAAGATCCCGAGCGGATTCGTCTTGAGCGCTTGGAGGTCCCACCCGAGGGTCCAGAGGTACAGCCGGGTGTCGGGCCCTTGAGCGAAGCTCCGTGCCCCGGGGTCGAGGCTCACGGGGAGCGTGAAAGCGATCAGCAGCAGCGCGTAGACCGCTGCCCTTGAAGCTCCGTGCGAACTAATCGCCGGAAGCCGCCCGCTCCGGTCGCTTTCCAATCGTCGCTTTCATGAAGTCGCGATTCATGAGCGCGATGTTCTCGAGCGAGATGCCCTTGGGGCAGGCCGCTTCGCACTCGCCGTGATTCGTGCAGCCGCCGAAGTCCTCGGCATCCATGGCCGCGACCATCTTGCGCACGCGCTCCATCCGTTCCGGCTGACCCTGGGGAAGGAGAGCGAGGTGGGCGACCTTCGCGGAGGTGAACAGCATGGCCGAGGCGTTCGGGCAGGCCGCGACGCAGGCGCCGCAGCCGATGCAGGCCGCGGCATCCATCGCGCGGTCGGCGTTTTCCTTGGGCACCGGTATGGCGTTGCCGTCGGGCGCATTGCCGGTGGCGACGGAGACGAAACCGCCGGCCTGGATGATCCGGTCGAAGGCCCCGCGATCGACCGCCAGATCCTTGATCACGGGGAACGCTTTCGCTCGCCACGGTTCGATCGTGATCTCATCGCCGTCCTTGAACTGGCGCATGTGGAGCTGGCAGGCCGTGGTGTTCTTCTGCGGTCCGTGGGGACGGCCGTTGATCACCATGCTGCACATGCCGCAAATCCCCTCGCGGCAGTCGTGATCGAACGCGATCGGATCCTGGCCCTTGCCCATGAGCTCATCGTTGAGCACGTCGCGCATCTCGAGGAAAGACATGTCTCTCGAGACATCGTTCGCGTCGTAGGAGACGAACTGGCCCGCAGACGCGCCGTTCCTCTCACGCCAGACGTTGAGCTTGAGCCTCCCTTGTAGCTCCGGGTTTGAAGGTGGACGTACTCGAAGTTCAAGGGTTCGATGTTCCTCCGGGGCGCTTTGTCCTCGCCCGCGTATTCCCAGGCCGCGACGTGCGCGAAGTTCGCGTCGTCGCGTTTGGCCTCGCCCTCGTCCTGGAACTCCACGCGGAAATGGCCGCCACACGATTCGCGGCGTTCGAGGGCGTCGCGGCACATCAACTCGCCAAGGTCGATGAAGTCGGCGACGCGTCCGGCCTTTTCGAGCGATTGATTCATCTCTT
>CAZBTT010000478.1:0-4261 GCA_964494295.1 uncultured Acidobacteriota bacterium | reverse complement strand
ACGAACTACCTCCCCGTCTACGCCGTGTGGGCGGCGATCGTCGTGCTCGTCTTTCCCCCTCTGTTCGGATACCGGTGATCCGAATGAAGCGCACCATTCGAAGAAAGTAAAACATGGAAGCACAGAAGAACCGTTTCCCCACGTGGGTCATGCTGATCGGCGTGGCCGTGCTCGCGCCCATCATGTTGCTCGTGGGGGTGTGGGAGTACATGAACTCCACGGCAACGCCGCTGCACCCGGACGTGAGCAAGGTGCCCTCCGAGACAAATTCCGACCCCGCGCCAAAGTGGGCCGACGCCTCAGAGAAAGCGCGGGAGCTGGTGCTCGCGGACCTCGTCGAGCGGAACCTGCCGGGACTCTCGGTGGCGGTGGGTGTCGGCGGCGACATCGTCTGGGCCGAGGGATTTGGTTTCGCGGATCTCGACAACCAGGTCGCGGTCAAACCGGAGACCCGGTTCAGGATCGGCACCGCTTCAAAGGCACTCACATCGGCCGCGGTGGGGCTATTGATGGAGAAGGGCCGGCTGGACCTGGACAAGGAGATTCAGACCTACGTGCCTGAGTTTCCGAAGAAGGAATGGCCGGTGACCCTGCGCCAATTGATGGGACAGGTCGCGGGGGTGGCAAACGACGGCGGTGACGAGGGGCCTTTGTTCGGGCAGCACTGCGGGCGGCCCGTGGACGCACTGGAGTTCTTCGCGGGGGACCCCCTGCGCTTCGAGCCGGGCACGGAGTACCGGAATTCGAGCTACGGCTGGATCCTGATCAGTGCGGCCATCGAGGCTGTCGCGGATGAGCCCTTCATGTCGATCATGCAGAAGCAGGTCTTCGAGCCTCTCCAGATGAACGACACACTGCCCGACGTCGCGACGGTTGATTCCGCGCCGGCGCCGGTTCAAGGTCAGGCCATCTCCTACTTTCCGAGATTCGCCGCGGACACGCGATACGGCCCCGACCCGATGCGCCCGATCGACTTCTCGTGTTACGCGGGAGCGAGCGCGTTCCTCTCGACACCTTCCGACCTGGTTCGTTTCGCCGTCGCCATCAATGGCGGCAA
This sequence comes from uncultured Acidobacteriota bacterium, assembly GCA_964494295.1. Lineage (GTDB taxonomy): Bacteria > Acidobacteriota > Vicinamibacteria > Fen-336 > JAGNNV01 > JAGNNV01. The sequence continues at coordinate 3,204 of CAZBTT010000478.1, read as the reverse complement.
GCTCCTCAAGCCCGCGACGGTACAACTGTTTCAAACATCGCAGCGGCTGCCCACGGGCGCAGAGACGGGCTACGGCCTCGGCTGGGGCCTCGAGACGGTCACGCTCTCCGGCAAGCCAACCGCTATGGTCGGACACAACGGCGCGTTGCTGGGAGGCATGGCTGTGTCGCTGATGACTCTGCCGGAGCACGGCGTTTTCGTGGCCGTCGCGTCGAACATCTCGTACGCGGGCACGGACACAATCGCATTGAAGATTGCCCGCGCGTTCGCCAAGTAGGCGCCCGCCCTTCTGCCGCCCAGGCTCCTAGCCTTCGCCCTGCGCGCTCTCGGCGATCGCGAGCTTCCTCAGCAGGGCTGCCTGCTCAACCTTTGCCGCGGCCAGGGCGCGGTCGGAATCGCGCTTTCGACTCACGAGTTCGGAGCGCGCCTTTTCCGCGAGGGCTTCGTTGGCTTCGAGCCGGGCGATACGCGCCAGCAGTTCGGTCCGCGCCGCTTCCCAAACCTCAGCCGGTGTCCCCGGCTCCTCGAAGCCGGTGCCACGGGTCGCCTCCGAGACCGCGACCGCGGCCTGCGCCCGGTCGCGCTCTCCCTCGACCTCTGAGAGTCTGGTCACCAGAGTTTCGCGCTCGGCCCGCAGCGACCTGAGCGCCTCCTCCGCCTCTTCCTTGCGAGCCCACAGTTCGGCCTGCGCAGTCCCGCTTTCCGCCGCCGCATCCTCGAGCAGGCGAATCCGCTCGGACCAATCCGCACGAGAGGTCTCCCATTCGCGGATCCGTTTCGCTTCGCCCTCGAAGAAAGCCTCGATGTCCTTCTCGAGCCGTTCCGCGCGCTGCCGCTCGGCGTCCAGGGCCTCGCGCAGGCCGTCTTCCCGTCTGGCCGCCTCGGTCAGGGCCATCGAGTGATCCGTCTCCATCCCGGTGACTCTCGCGACCAGCGCCTCGCTTTCGGCCCGGACGGTCTCCAGCGCTCTCTCCGCTTCCGCGCACTGAGCGACGAGTTCCGCCCTTGCGCTCTCCGCAGAGGCCGCGGCCGCCTCCGTTCCGGCGATTTGCTGGGCCAGAGAAACCCGCAACGCCTCCTGGGCCCGGAGTGCCTCGGCCAGGGTCTGGGCGTGACCCCGCTCCGCCTCGGCCAGCGTTTCAGACGCTTCCTTTGCTTCGCTCCTGGCCTGTTCCAGCGCTCGCTCGCCCGTCGCTTTCTCTGCCGAGAGTTCGGCGAAGGTCTTGTGAGCGAGATTGAGCTCCGCCTCCAGTCGACCAATCTCTTCCACGAGCCCGGCGCGCAGACGAGCCCCTTCCTCGATGTCTTTCTCGAGATGTCCCAAGCGCTGCCGCTCCGCGTCCAGAGCCTGGCGCAGGGCATCTTCGCGACTCGCCGCCTCGGTCAGAGCCATCGTGTGATCCGCCTCGAGCGCTCTCACTCCCTCCAGATGCTGAGCGACCAGTTCCGCCCGTGCGCTTTCCCCTGCGGCCGCGGTCACCTCGGTCCGGGCGATTTGCTCGGCAAGGGAAACCCGCAACGCCTCTTCCTGCGCACGGACGGCTTCGGCCAAAGCCTGGGCGTGACCCTGCTCCGCCCTGGCCAGCGTTTCAGAGGCCTCCTTTGCTTCGCCTCTGGCCTGGGCCAGCGCTTGCTCGCCCTCCGCTATCTTTGCCAGGAGTTCTCCGAAAGTTCTCAGAGCCTGAGCGGCCTCCGTCTCCAGTCGACCGATCTTCTCCACGAGCCCGGCCCGCGAACGAGCCCCGTCTTCGGTGAGGCGGGCCTCGAATTCCTTATGCGCGGCGGCTTCGGCCTCCAGCCGTTCCGCGCGCGCGCGCTGCTCCGCGATGGCGTGGCGCTGCGTTTCCTCGCGCTTGGCCGCCTCGGCCAGGGCAGAATCGCGATCGCTCTCAACACCCGATAGTTTTTGGACCAGGGCCGCCTTTTCCATCTCGAGGCTGGCGATGCGCCCGGATAACTTGTTTTTCGACGCCGCCCGCTCGCGAACCTGATCCGCCTCGCGAGCGGTCCGGGCCAGAAGATCCGCCTCGAGGTCCTTTAGCTTTTCGGCCAGAGCCTGTTTCTCGGTCTGGGCAAGGCTGAGTGTCTGTGCGGCCTCTGCCTCGCGCCGGGCCGCCTCGGCAAGTGCGGAATCGCGATCGCCCTCAACAGCCGATAGTTTTTGGACGAGGGCCGCCTTGTCCATCTCAAGGCCGGCGATGCGCGCGGATAACTTGTTTTTCGACGCCTCACGGTCGCGCAGCCGGGACTCTTCGCGCGCCTCAACGTCCGAGAGTTTTTGGACCAGGGCTCCCTTTTCCGACTCCAGGGCGGCGAGGCGCGCGGACAGCTTGGCTTTCGCCGCCGCACGGTCGCGAACCAGGTCCGCCTCGCGGGCAGCCCGGGCCGCGAAATCCGCCTCGAGGTCCTTCAGTTTCCTGGCCAGGTCCTGTTTCTCGTTCTGGGCCGCGGCGAGCGCCTGCTCGCTCTCGGTCTTCTGCTTGAGCAGTTCGGCGCGCGACGCTTCCGCGGCCTGCCTGGCCTCCCGTTCGGTGGACCGCGTCCATTCCTCTCTCAGCTGAGACTCGCGTTCCTTTTGCGCGGCGACTTCGGCCTCGAGTCGTTGGGCATGCGCACGCTGGGTTTCCTCGCGTCGGGCCGCGGCCTCCTTCTCCGCCTCCAGCGCGGCGATACGCCCGGACAATGCCGTCTTCGGCGCCGCTTCGCGCGCACTGCGGGCCGCGAGGTCCTTTTCGAGCTGGGCCGCGCGTTGGGTCACTTCCGCAAGGGCGGCACGGTGTGCCGCCGCACTGTTCGCGGCCGCGACCAGGGTCTCGCCAAGCTCCGCGTCGAGGTCCTGCAGTTTTCTGGCCAGGGCCTGTTTCTCGGCCTGAACCTGGGTGAGCGCCTGCTCCGCCTCCGTCTTCTGCTTCAGCAACTCGGCGTGACGCGCCTCGGCCTCGGCGCCCTGAGCGCGCAACCGGTCGTCTTCAACGGGGGCGGCGGGTGGAGACTCGAGATCAGTCATGTGGGACCTGGACATGAGCGGCCCGGAAAGCGTGAAAGCATACTGCGGGTCACACGGCCTTTGGGACGGATCTTGCGCCCCCGAACTCCCGCAACGCGCGGCATATGATGCGAACGGTTCGTGGCCCATCAGGGGTTGCCGCCTAACGGAGAATAATGATGCGTCGAACAGGTGTGGTCGCGTGGATCGTTTTGTTT
>CAZBTT010000477.1:0-4277 GCA_964494295.1 uncultured Acidobacteriota bacterium | reverse complement strand
CCCGTACCTGCGTCACGGCGGCCCGGGCGGCCTGCTCGAGCGCGGAGAATGGCACTCGAAGAAGTACCCGGGGCTTCACTGGCATCTGGTGGAAGGCGACTTCTGGGAGTCGATGGGGAAGGCGCCCCACGCCCCGGATCTGATCTTCTTCGACATGTTCTCCACCCGCACCGACGCGCCGTCGTGGAGCGTCTTTGCCTTCAAGCGCCTCTTCGCGGTGTGCGCCGGCCGCGATGTCGAACTCTTCACGTATACGGCGTCCACCGGCTCCCGCGTGGCCATGCTGAGCGCCGGCTTCTATGTCGCGAAGGGCCGGGCCACGGACGTCAAGGCCGAGAGCACCATCGCCCTGACCGAGGCCTCTCTCCATCGCGGAACGGCAAGGCGACACGATCTGCTCGGCGCGGCGTTTCTGAAACGATGGAACAAGTCGCACGTTCAGGTCCCAGCCGACTTGCCGGAAGGGGAGCGAGAAGCGTTCGAGAAGGCGATCGTCGATCATCCCCAGTTCAAGGGCTGAGCGGAACCGTCGCCCCCGGCACCAGCCTGCGGTCAGGAGTCAGTCGCGCACGGCGGTAGTATCCCTTCCTACGGAGGGTGAGATGAGCCAGCATGACTACCGACAACACACAGCCGCGAGCGTCGAGGGCGCCCTTCGGCTTGTAGAGAAACGGGAGGGGGAAGGATGGGAGTTGGTGAGCCTCTTTCCGAAGCCCGTGGGCATCGGTCACGTGGGCCGCGACTTTGAGGTCGTGGTCATCGTGCGGCGCGCCCAGCGTCGAGACGCCCTTCCATCAAGTGAAGAATGATGGCTCCGCGCTGGATCTGCTTTGATTGCGACCAACGACCGGGAGTGCGTTCGACGGCGTCCTCGCGCGGGCTACTCCACCCGTAGCGCCTCGAGCGGACTGACCCCGGTCGCTCGTCGCACCGGCACAATGCAGGCGGCCACAGCCGCCAGCATCAGGACCAGGGGGGCGATGGTAAGCGAGAGGGGATCCGTCGGCGCGATTCCGTAGAGGAGCCTTCCGACAACACTCGAGAGAGCCAGGAACGCGCCGAGACCACAGGCGACACCGATGCCCACGAGCCACGCGCCCTGGCGCAGGACGAGATCGGCGATGCTGCGGCGGGTGGCGCCCAATGCCATGCGGACGCCGAACTCCGGGGTTCGCTGGGCGACCGCGAAGGCGAGAACGCCATACACGCCCAGGAGGGCGGGGAGAAGCGCCACGCCGCTGAAGAGTCCGAGCAGGACCATGGGGGCGCGACGCGACAGCGAGGCGTCTTCCATGCGATGGGTCATGGTCTTGATGTCCGAGACCGGCTGATCGGGATCGACGCTCCGCACCGCCTCGCGGAGTGCCGGGGCGATGCCCAGCGGATCGCCCTGAACACGCGCGGCGATGAAGAGGTTCGTGCCGCTCACCTGCGTGAAGGGGTAGTAGATCGACTCCTTCGTGACGTCCTCGTCGAGACCCTGGAACTTGATGGGCGCCACGACACCCACGATCTGGAAGGGCTTTTCCGGCGAGTCGAGGACGATCCGCTTGCCCAGGGGATCCTGACCGGGCCAGTATTTGTCGGCGAGAAGTCTGTCGACGATCACGACGCGCTGCGAAGTCTGCACGTCCGTCTGGTCGAAGAGGCGGCCGAGCAGGGGTTTCATCCCCACGGTCTCGAAGTAGCCGCTGCCCACCACGCGGAAGCGCGCATGCGGGGCGGGAGCGCCTGGCGGAACCACGATGTCCGGGCTCGAGTACGAGGCCGACCCGTTGCCGCCCGAAAAGGGAAGGCCGGTGGTGATGCCCGCCGCCTGAACACCTGGCAACGCGCGCACTCGGGCAAGGAGGGCGTCCGCGAAAGCGATCCGCTTCTCGGGGATGTCGTACTTGGTCCCGGGCAAGCTCAGGCGGGCGGTGACGAGTCCGTCCGGGTTGAAACCGGGGTCTTGACGCTGAAGCGCCTCGAAGCTGCGGACGAGCAGGCCTGCGGTGGAGAGGAGCATGACCGCAAGAGCGACCTCGCCGACGACCAGGCCGGAACGCACCATCTGGGTATGCCTTCCCCCCGAGCCGCTCCGGCCGCCCGCTTCCTTGAGCGTGGCGGCGGCGTCGCGCCGCGATGCGCTCCACGCAGGCAGAAGTCCGAAAACGAAGCCGGTGGCGAACGCGCAGACCCGAGTGAACGCGAACACGGTGACATCGAGTTCGACGCTGAAGCCGCGTGGGAGGTTCGAAAGTCCGAAGCCAGCGAGGGCCCCAACACCCCACCGCGCAAAGAAGACGCCGGGGAGCCCGCCTCCCGAAAAGTGCAGGACGCTCTCCTTGATCAGAAGCCGCATCAGCCGCCCTCGGCCCGCGCCCATGGCCGAGCGGATGGCGAGCTCCTTCTCACGGTCGATGGCGCGTGACAGCAGAAGACTCGCGATGTTCGCGCAGCCGATGAGCAGCGCGGCGGCCACCCCGGCCTGGATCAGCCACAACATCCCGCGGACATTGGCCACGTTCTGGTCGAGGAAGCCGTTCACGCGCCCCCCGAAGCCGCTCGTCTTCCAGAAATCCCGCGAGGCCGCGATCCGCTCCGCGTTCCTCGTCTGGATGAGGTCGAGGTCGCGCTGGATCGCCTCCATGGACGCGCCGGGCTTGATTCTCGCGATCATGCTGGAGAACTCGTTGCCGCGTTCGTTGTCGCTCTTCTGCTCCGGCGTGAACGCGAAAGGAACGAAGACCTGGTTGGTGGGCGTGGGGAAGTAGAACGACTCCGGCATCACGCCGATCACCTCGTACGGCATCGAGTTCAGGCGGATCGATTTGCCGACGATGCCCTGATCCGAGCCGAATCGATCACGCCAGAGCGCGTGAGACAGCACCACGACCTTCTCGTTGCCGGGCTCGGCCTGAGCTTCGCCGAAGACCCGGCCCAGACGGGCCTGCGACTGCAGGGTGGTGAAGAGGGACGGCGTGGCGCGCAGGCCGACGATGCGCTCGGGTTCGCCGTCGCTCGCGAGGTTGAAGGCCTGGTTGGTGTACATCGCCGAGTCTTCGAACGCGGCCACACCCGCCTTGCGGTCGAGATAGTCCGGAACCGACGTGCCCGCATTTGGCAGATTCATCAGCGGGTAGGTGTTGTAGACGAACACCAGCCGCTCCGAATCGGGCCACGGGTAGGGCTTGAGCAGGATGGCGTTCACCACCGAGAAGATGGCGCTGTTGGCCCCGATGCAGAGAGCCAGGGTGAGCATGGCGATGGCGGTGAAGCCCCGTGACTTGCCGAGGGCCCGGAGGGAGTAGCGGATGTCGTTCATGAGTCACCCTGACTGAAGGAGGGGCCGCTTGAACGCGGCCGGTTTCCAATTAGACGTTACGCGGGACGGACGGGTTCCCGGATTCAGTCGCACCGAAGGGCGCGCAGCGGGTCGATCCGGGCGGCCCGGCGCGCTGGAATGAGACAGGCGAGAACCGCGATCGCCGCGAAGAGCACGGTGACCGCGGTGTAGAGAGGCGGGTGAACCGGCGTGATCGAGAAGAGGAGCGAGGTCATGAGGTGGGCCGAGCCCGCCGCCCCGGCAAGACCCACGACCAGGCCGATCACCACCAGCTTCATCCCGCCGGAGAGAACGTGGGAGACGATCTGGCCGGGCTGCGCACCCATGGCCATCCGGATCCCGATCTCACTTGTGCGCTGGCTGACCGAATAGGCGATCACACTGTAGAGACCGACGGCGGTCAGGATCAGGGCCACCGAAGCGAAGATCGCCACGAGACCGGCCAGGAGTTTCTGGAAGCCGGTGGCCTGCTGGAGGATGCCGTCCATCGTCTGGAAGAACGAGATTGGCTGATTCGCGTCGACCTGCGCCACCGCGGTTCGCATGAGAGGCTGGAGGCTGTTCGGATCGCCATCGACTTTCGCGACGATGTTCGCCGCGGGCTTGCCCATCTGCGTGAAGCTGTAATAGATCGCGTCCGGTGGGGGAGCAGCCAGCCCGTTCGATTTCACGTCGGCCACGACGCCGATGATCTGGACATGGACCTCGGCGTCGCGGCCGCGCAGCAGTGTCTTGCCGACCGCCGACTCGTTCGGGAAGATGCGTTTCGCGAAGGATTCGTTGATCAGGCAGACAAAAGGCGCGCCTTCCCGGTCCTGAGCGTTCATGAAGCGGCCTTCGCGGAGCGGGATGCTCAGCACCTTGAACGTGTCGTCGCCCACGATGTGGAGATTGGCCAGCGGCCGTTCGGCCAGCGGCAGAACCTGGCTCCCGAAGACCGTGTACGGGG
>CAZBTT010000476.1:0-4279 GCA_964494295.1 uncultured Acidobacteriota bacterium | reverse complement strand
GGCGGCCGGAGCGCGGCATGTTCCCCCCAGGAAACGCCCAGGAGGCTCACGGGGAGCGATACGCCGTCCATCAGAGGCGAATGGGTGCGGCCGCCGTAACCCGAGCTGCGGCCCATCTCTTCACCGAGACGGGTCTCCCAGACTGTCTTGCCGAGGCGGTCGAAGGCGATGAGCTGGCCGTCGCCGTTCTGAGCGTAGAGGTACCCGGTCTCGGGGTCGCCCGAAACGCTGGCCCAGCCCACGCGTGAGAAGGGAATCGTCGTGTTGTGAGCGACGTAGCGGCGCTCCCAGAGTTTCGCGCCGTCCTTCGCGGACCAGCACCCGATCGTCTCGTACCGGCCAGCCGCGCGGGCCGAGGCCCAGACCCGGCCGTCGATAACCGCGGGCGTCGACCGGCCGACGAGGGGAACCTTGAAGACCACGTTTTCTCCGGTGGTGGGCGACCACGTGGAGATGAGGCCGGTTTCGGTCGATGTGCCGTTGCCGTTGGGGCCGCGCCATTGCGGCCAGTCGGCGGCGGATGCCGTAGCCGCCGACACGGCGAGGACGACCTGAAGAATGGTGCGCTTGAGTCCCATGGTGATTTCGCCTTCTTTTGTGGGGTTGATACTACGATGCGACCCGAGACACTGCCCAAACGAGGCCGACGACGGTTAAGACTAGCGACAAAGGCCGTTGGACGAGCCGTCGATATTGGTTCGGATCCTTGAACGGCAGACTCAGGAGAAAAGCGGCGGCGAGGACCGCCACCTGGCCGAATTCAACCCCGAGGTTGAAGAGGAGGAGTGCAATGAGCCGCTGACCCTCGACGAGCGGCGTGCCGGCCAGGATTCCTGCGAAACCGAGGCCGTGGAGCAGGCCGAAGAAGAAGACCACTGCGACCCGCCCCCGGGAAACCCCCGAGGCGCGCAGTAAGTTCTCGAGACCGACGATCCCGATCGAGAGTGCGATCAGGGGTTCGACAATGCGCGGGGAAAGGGATACCACCCCGAAGGTCGAAAGGGCGAGGGTCGCACTGTGGGCGAGGGTGAAGACCCCGGTCTGGATCAGGAGCGTCTTCATGTCGCGGCCGCCCAGGAAGAGGGCGAGGACAAAGAGGATGTGATCGACACCGAGGGGAACGATGTGTTTGAAGCCGATGACCACGAAGTTCCAGAGGCCCGCGTTCGCCTCACCCGCGGTCAGCTTGATGCGTGGGCATTCCTCGCCCGGGAGGCAGATGTGGAACTCCTTCCGGCCCGTGCCTTCGTCGGCGAAGGTCAGTTCGATGGCCGGAAACGCGCGCGAGGCGAAGAAGAGAATCTCCTTGCCATCGGCGGGGACCTGGCCCCGGAGCAGCACGTCGAGGCCGAACACTTCCACGCCAAGGCGTTCGGGCCGCGGCCGGATGTGTGGAAAGGAGATCGTGAACTCAAGGGGTTTCCCGTCGACGCGAACGCGAAGACGGCGCGAAAGCAGACGCCTCAAGCCTTCCTCGGCAGCCTGAAAATCCGCGTCGCTCATCGCGAGCAGCGTCTTCGCGGCTTCTTCCGGATCGATGCTCGGATCGACACCGAGAGCGAGGGCGTCGAGATCGAGACGGAGCGTCGCTTCGAAGTTTCTACCCGTGTCGATCCGCAGGAGCGTCGCGGTTCTCTCGAAGGTGTGCGCGAACGACGGCAGGCTCGCGAAAAGCGAGAACAGCAGGGAAAGGGCGGCGGTTCCGGGGAATCCTGACCTTCGCACTAAGATCCCGGGCACAGTCGGTCGGGCCCTCGGGACGTCTTTGGGATGAAACACGGGGCCGCGATTATGGAGGAACAATGGCCGAGAAAGATAAGCCGCTGACGTTCGTCGAATGGGTGATCGTGATCCTGGCGTCGCTCGGTTTCGCCTTCGACACGTACGAGCTGCTGATGCTGCCCCTGGTCCTGCCTCCGGCCATCATGGCGCTCGGTGGCTACAAGTTCGGCTCGCCGGAGTTCGGCATGTGGCGCGACCTGATGTTCTACATGCCCGCGGTCTGCGGCGGCATCTTCGGCCTGCTCGGCGGTTACCTGACCGATCGCTTCGGGCGACGGGCAGTTCTTGTCGGCAGCATTCTTCTCTACGCCGGCTCTGCGGGCGCTTCGGCCTTCGCCACCTCTCTTCCCGTTCTGCTCGCTTTGCGCTGCATGACGTTTGTCGGCGTCTGCGTCGAGTTCGTGGCCGCGGTCGCGTGGCTCGCCGAGTTGTTCCCGAACCCAGCCCGGCGCGAACGCATTCTGGGCATCACCCAGGCGTTTTCATCGCTCGGCGGCGTGATGGTGACGGCGTTCTTCACCTGGGTCGCGAAGAACGGCGACTCGCTGCCTGCGATCGCGGGCGGCCATGAACCCTGGCGCTACACCCTGATGTCGGGTCTGGTCCCCGCCCTGCCCCTGATCATCCTGCGTCCGTTCCTGCCCGAATCGCCGGTATGGATGGAGAAGCGAAAGGCCGGCACGCTCAAGCGGCCGAGCCTGGCCGCGATCTTCGCTCCCGCGCTGCGGCAGACCACCACCATCAGCACGCTGATCTTCGCCTGCTCCCTCGGCGCGGCCTTCGGCGCGATCCAGCAGATGCCGCAGATCGTCCCGGGCCTTGCCGAGGTGAGTTCGCTCCCCCGGCCGCAACAGCAGGTGATCGTCGGCGAGGTCCAGTTCGCTCAGGAAATGGGTGGCCTTACCGGCCGAATCGCTCTCGCCGGCCTGGCCCTGTTCATCGTTTCGCGCCAATGGCTGCTGCGCGCGTTCCAGATCCCCGGACTCATCATCGTCCCCCTTGTCTTCTACTACGCGATCGACAGCTCGGTTTCGACGGTGAAGATCGGCATCTTCCTCGCCGGTTTCTTCACCGTGGCGCAGCTCAGTTTCTGGGGGAACTATCTGCCCCGGGTCTATCCCACGCACCTGCGCGGGACGGGCGAGAGTTTCGCGGCCAACGTGGGCGGACGCCTGATCGGAACGTTCGCGGCCGTGGTCACGGGACGCCTCGCCCTGCTGATGCCGGGAGACTCGCCGTTCGCGCGACTCGCCCTCGCCGCATCGGCGGTGGCGCTGGTGATCTATGCGGTGGGCCTCATCGCGAGTTTCAAACTCCCTGAGCCAACCGCGGAGAACCTGCCGGACTGAGGCGCGGGCCCCTCAGAACGACCGCCAGCCCTGAAGGCCGGTAAACAGGGCGGTCACGACAAGCAGTCCCCCCACCGTCCGCGAAAGAACCGTGCTGGCGGACGGTCTTGACTTGAGCCACCCACGAGCCCGGTCCGAGGCGATGACCACGCTTCCATAGACCACGGCCTGGGTAAGCGCGATGATCAGCCACAGGACCCCCGCCTGAATCCACAGCACGCCGTACTCCGGCTTGAGGAATTGGGGAAAGACCGCCAGCATGAAGAGGTAGGCCTTGGGGTTCAGCAAGTTCGTGAGAAGGCCCTGCTTGAAAGTTGTGATGTGTGGCCGGGCCTCGTGCTGCTTCACCTCCGCAAAGGCGCTGTCGCTCTTCAGTAGAGAAACCCCGATCCAGGCGATGTAGAGAGCGCCCGCCCACAAGACGACGTTGAAAGCTGCGGGCACGAGCTGCAGGACGGCCATGATTCCGAGGATGCCCATGGCCACGTGGCAGACGCCTCCCGCAATGATGCCGGCGACGGCGCTGAGGCCCGCGGCGCGGCCGCCCACGAGCGAACTCGCGAGAATGAAAGCCATATCGAGGCCGGGCAGCAAGACGATGCCGAAGACCATGACGAAGAAGATCCAGAGGTGTGTGGTTTGTTCCATGGCGCGACGCTAAACGTCAATCAGGGCGATATCCGCCCTGATTGAGTCGTAGTATTTCCGTTCATGGAGCGACCGACCACGAGGGTCCTCACCGTCCTCGAACTTCTACAGACCCACGACCGACTGAGCGGCACGCTCCTCGCGGAACGAGTGGGCGTCGACGGCCGCACCCTGCGCCGGTACATCTCGATGCTCGAGGAGCTGGGGATACCCATCACCACCGATCGGGGCCGCTATGGCGGCTACTCCCTCGTCCCCGGCTTCAAACTGCCGCCCATGATGTTCACCGAAGACGAAGCCCTTGCCCTGTCGGTAGGCCTGCTCGCCTCCCGCGGACTCGGTCTCAAGAACCTGGCCCCCGCGGTCGCGAGCGCCTCAGCGAAGCTCGAACGTGTGATGCCCGCGAAGCTGAAACGCCGGGTGCGCGCCATCGACGAAACGGTGGTCCTCGATCTCGAGCGGAGGGAAGCCGCAGACGGGGATGCCGCAACGGTGACCGC
>CAZBTT010000475.1:0-4288 GCA_964494295.1 uncultured Acidobacteriota bacterium | reverse complement strand
GCGCGCGGCCCCACGTCGTGGATGGGGATAATCCGCCCCTGACCATCGGCCAGGACCTTCCGGCGTTCCCCCGCCACGGAGCCTTCCACCAGGCGGGCCGCGTAGCCCGCAAGTTCGACGCCCGACTCCGTTGCGCAGCCGGAACTCATCGCCGCGACACCGGCGACGAAGACAAGAACGCGGGAACGGAAGATCATGAGAGAAGGAATTCTCCGACAAGTCGCGCGATTTCCTCGGGACGCTCCTCCTGCGGCATGTGTCCGGTTTCGACGATCACCTTGCGCGCGCCCTTGATGGCGGCCACGAAACGGTCCGCGTCCTCCTGAGGCAGCCAGGGATCGAAGCGACCCCACACCACCAGGGTCTTCGCCTCGATGGACTGCAGGTCGGGAACAAAGCGTTCGTCGAGAGGCGAGAGAAGGAGGGCGCGCGCCGACACCAGGGCGCCCGGCCGGAGAAGGGGCGCCATGTACTCGTCGATCCTCTCCGCGGTGACCCGGGTGTCGTCATGGATCAGGTGGCGCAGGGTGGCCGTGGTCAGGACACGGCGAATGGGGAGACGGTCTCCGAGGAAACCCGCGGACCGCGAGCCCAGAAAACGGATCATGAACGGCCGCTCGCTTGGTTTCATGCGGAAGCCCGCGGAATCGAGGATCACCACGTGATCCACGCGTTGGGGCTGGCGCGCGGCCAGGAGCAATGACACCGCACCGCCCAGAGAGTTCCCCACCAGATGCGCCCGCGGAACCCCGAGCGCGTCCATCAAGCCGGGCACCGCGCCCGCGAGATCCTCGAAGGAAAGATCCGCGGGCTGGGACGAGGCGCCGAAACCGGGAAGGTCGAGAGCGATGACATCGAAGGAGCGGGACAACGGCTCGATCACGTCCGACCACGTGTAGATCGACGAGGCCAGGCCGTGAATCAGGATGAGGGTCGGGCCCTGTCCTTTGCGGACGTAACGGACATCGAGCCGGCCAACCCGGACGGTGAGCGGCGTGAGACCGGCGCGGGCCAGCCATTGGCCGGTCGGGGGAACCCGCTCGGCGGGAAGGAGGACGAGCAGGCCGACCGCGATGAGGAGGAGCACGAGGACCCGGCGCACGAACTTCGCCATGAGCCGCTTCCTACTTTTCGATCAGCCGGCGGATCTCCGGAAGCGCCATGCGCGCGGCTTCGCGGCCGGCCTCGAAGAAGGTGGGGATCTTGCGGGGCTGCATCCACCCCGAGTCCCCCATCGCGGGAGCGATCACGAGGTCCGCGCCGGAAAGTTCGACCCGCGTCCTTGAACGCAGCAGAGTGAGTCCGGCGCGCAGTGCGATGGCCACGAAGGATTCGGCGGCCGGCCACCGGGTGCCGCCGTTCACGTCCACCGCGATCACCACACCGTCATCTCCCGCGAGTTCTCGTGCGAGCTTCACGGGCACGACATCGGTGACACCGCCGTCGTAGAGACGCCGTCCGTCGAGGATGAAGGGGGGGAAAACGCCGGGGAAGCTGCACGATGCGCGGACCGCGTCGCGCACGCTGCCCGTCTTGAAGACCACCCCCTGGCCGGCGTCCATGTCGGTGGCGAGCACGGCGAGCGGCGCCGAGAGTTCTTCGAACCGCTCCTTCGGGAGGAACTCGTCGATCAGGATCCCGAGCTTGGTCCCGGAAAGAAGACCGCCCCCCCACCCGCGCACCCAGAACCAGGGATGCAGGCGGGATGCCTCTTCAACGAGGGCCTCCATACTGGCGCCGCCGAGATAGGCCGCGGCCACCAGGGCCCCGCCCGAAACCCCCGCGTAGCCCGCGGGCACCACGCCGTGCGCGGCGAGTTCGATGATCACGCCCGCGTGGGCGGCTGCATGTCCGCCTCCGCCCGAAAGCGCAAGCACCAGCGGCTTGCGCGAGCTCACGACGAGAGGATCTCCTGAAGAGACTCGACCTCGAAGGTGTTCGTGCGCAGGGCGCGGATCGCGTCGACGGTGGCGGCAGCGCCGGTCAGGGTGGTGAAGGCGAGGACTCCCTGCTGGGTCGCCTGCTTCCGGATCGCGCCGTCGTCCACGAAGGACTTCCGGCCGAGGGGAGTGTTGATCACGAGTTGAATCTGACCACCCCGAATCATGTCGAGACAATCGGGCTTCGCTTCGCCGACCTTCGCCACCGGGGCCGCGTTGACCCCGCGCTCGGACAGGAACGCCGCGGTGCCGCGGGTCGCCACGATGTCGAATCCGAATTCCTGGAGCGAACGGGCGAGCTCGAGGACACCCAGTTTGTCGCTGTCGTGCACGGAGATGAAGACCGTGCCGCTCGTGGGAATCGACGTCCCCGCCGCGGCCTGGCCCTTGGCGAAGGCCATGCCCACGCTGCGGGCGATGCCCATGACCTCGCCGGTCGACTTCATCTCCGGCCCGAGCAGGATGTCCGAGCCCTGGAACTTCACGAACGGAAGCACCGACTCCTTCACAAAGATGCGCTTCACCTCGAGATCGTTGGTGAGGCCCAACTCCGCGAGGGTCCGGCCAGCCGCGATCTTCGCCGCGACCTTGGCCATGGGAACCCCGGTGGCCTTGGAGATGAAGGGTGTGGTGCGGGAGGCGCGCGGATTCACCTCGATCACATAGACCTTGTCGTCCTTGATCGCGTACTGCACGTTCATCAGGCCCCGGACGTTCAAGGCGAGGCCGAGACGGCGGGTGTAGTCGCGGATGGTGGCGATGTGCTCGGCCTTGACCTTGTAGGTGGGCAGGACCATGGCGGAGTCGCCGCTGTGGATGCCCGCCTCTTCGATGTGTTCGAGGATGCCGCCGATGATCACGCGCTCGCCGTCGCCCAGGGCGTCGACATCGACTTCGAAGGCATCCTCGAGGAAACGGTCGACGAGAATCGGATGGTCGGGCGACGCCTTCACCGCTTCCCGGGCGAAACCTTCGAGGTCGGCATCGGTATAGACGATGGCCATCGCCCGCCCGCCGAGAACGTAGGACGGCCGCACGAGAACCGGATAGCCGATCCGTCGCGCGACCACGTGGGCTTCTTCGATCGAGAGAGCGGTGCCGCTCTCCGGCTGGGGAATCTTCAACTCATCGAGAAGTTTCGCGAAACGCTTCCGGTCTTCGGCGAGGTCGATCATGTCGGGCGAGGTGCCCCAGATCGGAACACCGGCGCGGAAGAGGGGCAGGGCCAGCTTGAGCGGGGTCTGACCGCCGAACTGGATGACCACGCCATCGGGCTTCTCGCGCTCGATGATGTTCATCACGTCTTCGAAGGTGAGCGGCTCGAAGTAGAGGCGATCAGAGGTGTCGTAGTCCGTCGAGACCGTCTCGGGATTGCAGTTCACCATGAGGGTCTCGCAACCCTCTTCGTGGAACGCGAAACTCGCGTGGCAGCAGCAGTAGTCGAACTCGATGCCCTGGCCGATGCGGTTGGGACCGCTGCCGAGGATCATGACCTTTCGCTTCCCGGTCGGATCGGCCTCGCACTCGTTCTCGTAGGTCGAGTAAAGATAGGGCGTGTGCGACTCGAACTCGGCGGCGCAGGTGTCGACCCGCTTGTAGACCGGCGTGATGCCGAGGTCCTTGCGCTTCGCGCGAACTTCCGCTTCGGGAGCGTCGGTGAGATCGCCGATCCGCGCGTCCGAGAAACCAAGCTGCTTCGCGAGACGCCACGCGGGCGCGCTTTCCCCAAGGCCCCCCGAAACGATGGTCTTCTCAGCTTCCACGATCTGCTGGAGCTGGTCGAGGAACCATGGATCGATCGCGGTGACCGAGTGGATGTTCTCGATGGTGCGGCCCTGATCAAAGGCCGCGCGCACGTGGAACAGGCGATCCGGGCTCGGCCTCGCCATTTCCGCATCGAGGTCCGCGCCGGTCAGGCCCAAGTCGCTGACCCCCTTGAGGAAGAAGCCCCTGGCCCCGATCTCGAGACCGCGCAGACCCTTCTGGAACGCCTCCTTGAAGGTGCGGCCGATGGCCATGACCTCGCCCACCGACTTCATCTGCGTTCCCAGCGTCGAGGACGAGCCCGGGAACTTCTCGAAGGCGAAGCGTGGAATCTTCACCACCACGTAGTCGATGGTCGGCTCGAAGGAGGCCGGCGTCACCTTGGTGATGTCGTTCTGGATCTCGTCGAGGGTGTAGCCGATGGCGAGGAGCGCCGCGATCTTGGCGATCGGGAAACCCGTGGCCTTCGAAGCGAGCGCCGAGGAACGGGAAACGCGGGGATTCATCTCGATGACGATGAGCCGGCCCGTCTTCGGATCGGTGGCGAACTGGATATTCGAACCGCCGGTCTCCACGCCGACCTC
>CAZBTT010000474.1:0-4308 GCA_964494295.1 uncultured Acidobacteriota bacterium | reverse complement strand
CATATCGCGTTGCGCAACCGGCCGAACCGGCCCATCCTGGTCGACGGCAAGGACGTGATGCCGGAAGTGAACCGCGTTTTGAAGCAGATGCGCGGGTTTTCAGACGCGATCCGCAGTGGCGCGTGGACGGGCTACAGCGGCAAGGCCATCACCGACGTCGTCAACATCGGCATCGGCGGCTCCGACCTGGGCCCGGTCATGGCCACCGAGGCGCTCAAGCCCTACGGCAAGCCCGGCCTCAACGTTCACTTCGTCTCGAATATCGACGGTACGCACATTGCCCAGACGGTGAAGCATCTCAGCCCTGAGACGACGCTCTTCATCGTGGCCTCGAAGACCTTCACCACGCAGGAGACCATCACCAACGCCGAGACGGCGCGGGCGTGGCTGCTCAAGGCCGCGGGCGACACGGCCGCGGTGGCGAAGCACTTCGTGGCCCTGTCTACCAACGCGAAGGCCGTCGAGAAGTTCGGCATCGACACGAAGAACATGTTCGAGTTCTGGGACTGGGTGGGCGGCCGGTATTCGCTCTGGTCCGCGATCGGCCTGCCCATCATGGTCTTCATCGGGCCGGACAACTTCGAAGCCATGCTCGAAGGCGGGCATGCGATGGACGAACACTTCCGCACCGCGCCCGTCGAGAAGAACATTCCGGCGATCCTGGGACTCCTCGGCGTCTGGTACAACAACTTCTTCGACGCCCAGACTCACGCCATTCTTCCTTACGACCAGTACCTCCACCGTTTTCCTGCGTATTTCCAGCAGGGCGACATGGAGAGCAACGGCAAAGGCGTCACCCGTGACGGTGAAACCGCCGATTGTTCGACCGGGCCCGTGATTTGGGGGGAGCCGGGCACCAACGGCCAGCACGCGTTCTACCAGCTGATCCATCAGGGCACGAAGCTCGTGCCCGCCGACTTCATCGCCCCAATCGAGTCGCATAACCCGATCGGCGAGCACCACCAGATCCTGCTCTCGAACTTCTTCGCCCAGACCGAGGCGCTCATGAAGGGGAAGACCGAGGCGGAGGTCCGCACGGAACTCACGGCCGCCGGGGTTTCGGGGGATGCTCTCGAGAAACTCGTGCCGCACAAGGTCTTCACCGGCAACCGGCCGACGAACTCGATCCTGGTGAAGAAGATCACGCCGCGATCGCTGGGGTCGCTGATCGCGATGTACGAGCACAAGATCTTCACCCAGGGCGTCATCTGGAACATCAACTCGTTCGACCAGTGGGGCGTTGAGCTGGGCAAGCAGCTCGCGAAGGCCATCCTGCCCGAGCTGAGTGGGCCGGGCGAGGTCAAGGGCCACGATGCGTCGACGAACGGTCTCATCAACCACTACAAGGCGAATCGCTGATTTTCGCTTGAGGTAGAGTCCCCCCCACACCTCGGACGCGTTGTCACGGCGGTCAAATCAGGAAGAGGAGACGCGATGCAGTTTGGAATGATCGGTCTGGGACGTATGGGCGCCAACATGGTGCGCCGGCTGATGAAGGCGGGGCACAAACTGGTCGTGTTCGACCGCTCCGCCGATGCGGTGGCGGCCCTGGTCAAGGAAGGCGCAACGGGCTCGGCGTCGCTTTCCGAGTTCGTCTCGAAGCTCGACAAGCCGCGCGCGTTCTGCATCATGGTCCCCGCGGCTTTCGTCGATGCCACCATTGCGGACCTGGTCCCGCTGCTCGCTTCGGGCGACATCCTGATCGACGGCGGCAACTCGCACTATCACGACGACATCGCGCGGGCGAAGGCCCTTTCGCCCAAGAGCATCCACTACATCGACATGGGGACTTCCGGAGGCGTCTGGGGTCTGGAGCGCGGCTACTGCCTCATGATCGGCGGCGAAACCGAGGTGGTGAAGCACCTCGACCCGATCTTCAAGGCCCTTGCCCCCGGCGTCGGCACGATTCCACGCACACCCGGCCGCCCGGCCGGCCAGGGAACCGCCGAGGAGGGTTATCTCCACTGCGGTCCCGCGGGCGCCGGGCACTTCGTGAAGATGATCCACAACGGCATCGAGTACGGCATGATGGCGGCCTACGGCGAGGGACTCAACATCCTCAAGAGCGCGAACATCGGCAAGGCTTCGCACGAGAAGGATGCCGAGACGACGCCGCTGCGGAACCCCGAGCACTACCAGTACGACTTCAACATCGGGGAAGTCACCGAGCTATGGCGGCGGGGAAGTGTGGTGGCCTCCTGGCTCCTCGACCTGACCGCCCAGTCCTTCGTCACGAGCCCGGATCTCGCGAATTTCTCGGGCAGGGTCTCCGATTCCGGAGAGGGGCGTTGGACGGTGGCGGCCGCGAACGATGTCGGGGTTCCCGCCCACGTCCTCACCGCATCTCTCTTCGAGCGGTTCGCCTCCCGCGGGCAGGACGACTTCCAGAACCGCGTTCTCTCCGCCATGCGTTTCGGCTTCGGCGGGCACGTCGAAAAGAAATGACGGCGAAGGCGGCGCCCTCCGACGCCCTGGTCTTCTTCGGAGCGACGGGCGACCTCGCTTACAAAAAGATCTTTCCGGCCCTGCAGGCCATGGCGCGGAGGGGGAATCTCACGTTCCCGGTGATCGGTGTGGCGAAATCGGGCTGGAATGTAGACCAGCTCATCGAACGCGCGAAGAACAGCGTCACCAACTATGGCGGGCTGAAAGAGGACGCGTTCAAGATCCTCGTGTCGAAGCTCCGCTACGTCGACGGGGATTACGCGGATCCCGCCACCTTCACTCAGCTCAAGGCCGTCCTCGACAAGGAGGGCACGTCGCGTCCGACGCACTACCTCGCGATTCCTCCGAGCCTGTTCCCAACCGTCATCCAGCGCCTCGCCGAGTCGGGGTGCCAGACCCAGGGAAGGGTGGTCGTCGAGAAACCGTTCGGGCGCGATCTGGCCAGCGCGCGGGCTCTGAACGAAGTCGTCCACCGCGCCTTCGATGAGTCGTCCATCTTCCGCATCGACCACTACCTCGGCAAAGAAGCGGTTCAGAACATCCTGTACTTCCGATTCGGCAACGCGTTCCTCGAGCCGATCTGGAATCGCAACTACGTCGAGAACGTCCAGATCACCATGGCTGAGAGCTTCGGGGTCAGCGGCCGCGGCAAGTTCTACGACGAGACGGGCGTCATCCGCGACGTGATCCAGAACCATCTGCTCCAGGTCGTCGGTTTCCTCGCGATGGAGCCGCCCTCGTCCGCGAGCCCCGACGCGATCCGCGACGAGCAGGCGAAAGTGCTGCGGACCGTTCGCTCGTTGGATACCGCGCACATGGTTCGCGGCCAGTTCCGCGGCTATCGCGACGAGCCCGGCGTCGCGAAGGATTCCTATATCGGAACGTATGCGGCTTTGAAGCTGTGGATCGATTCATGGCGCTGGGCCGGCGTCCCCTTCTTCGTTCGAGGCGGCAAGGCGCTTCACAAGACGGTCACCGAGGTGGTGGTGGAGTTGAAGACGCCGCCGCAGGTGGTCTTTCACGAAGCCGCGTTCGCCAAAGGGAACTACGTCCGATTCCGACTCGGGCCCGAGGTGCAGATCGCGATCGGCGCTCGCGCCAAGCGTCCCGGCGACGGGATGGCCGGCCGTCCGGTCGAACTCGCGGTCGTGCAGCAGGGCACGGGCGACGAGATGGATGCTTACGAGCGGCTGCTCGGCGACGCGATGGAAGGCGATCCGACACTCTTCGCCCGTTACGACACCGTCGAGGCCGCGTGGCGGATCGTGGATCCGGTCATCCACGGGCCAAGTGATCTTTGGGAATACGAGCCGGGCTCATGGGGACCGCCCCAGGCCGACCGGCTCGTCGCTGATGTGGGAGGTTGGCACACGCCGGAATGAGCAAGAAAGTTCTCGTACTCGATGTGGGCGGAACGAATCTCAAGATTCTGATGCCCGGGGCGGACGAACCGGTGAAGGTCCCTTCGGGCACCCACTTCACGCCGCGCGCACTGCTCGCCGGGGTGAAGAAGGTCGTGGGCGACAAGCCCTACGACGTGGTGACCATCGGCGTGCCCGCAGTGCTGGAGCACGGAAAGATCGTGAGCGAGCCGCCGAATCTTGGCCTCGGGTGGGTGAAGTACGACTTCCAGAAGGCGCTGGGCAGGCCCGTGAAGATGATCAACGACGCGGCCATGCAGGCCCTCGGCAGCTACGACGGCGGGACGATGTTGTTCCTCGGCCTCGGCACCGGTCTCGGCACAGCGGTGGTGGCCGAGGGCCACGTGGTCCCCATGGAGCTTGCGCATCTGCCCTTCCGGAAGGGTGAGTTCGAGGACTATGTGGGAGTGCGCGGCCTCGAGAGGTACGGGAAGAAGAAGTG
>CAZBTT010000473.1:1956-4312 GCA_964494295.1 uncultured Acidobacteriota bacterium | reverse complement strand
GAGGCGCCCGTCTCGGCCCGTGCGCGGGGCGCGCGACGCTTCGCGCTGTTCTCGATCATCGGCTCGGTCATGTCGGTCATCGTCGTGCATTCCGGGTATCTGGAGTTCACGCCGGCGATGGCGACATTCGGGGGCGGCCTCGTCTTTGCCGGACTGTCGATCCTGCTCGCCCTCCTCGCCATGGTCGTCATCTGGTTCACGGGGCACCGGGGTCTCGGCCAGGCGGTCGGCGGTACCGGCCGACAGATTCTTGAGCGCCGCGGAACGTCGCCGGATGGCGCCCAGCGCGTACGCGGCCGCGTTCTTCACAAGGAGGCGATCGTCGTTGCCACAGCGCTCGATGATGGGAATGAAGCGATGGAACTGCGAGTCATCAGCCTTGGGCTCGAAGTCGGCGAGGGCGCCCATGAGGGTGAAGCCCGCCTTCTTGACGAACTCCTCCTTGCGGTCGGTCCACACCACGCAACGACCCCAGGAGAACTGGGTGGCGTGGAAGAGGTTGAAGCAGCAGTTGTCGCAAATGGCCTGCGAATCGAACTGCCGCGCCCAACGGTCCATCTGGACCTTCGTGACCTTCTCGGGTTCGTCGATCAGGGACGCGAGCAGACGCGCGTCATAAAGACCGGTTCCCCAGAGTTCCTGGGCGAGACGATGGTCGCGGCCAATCTCGCCCACGATCTTCTTCATCTTCGCCGGCGGCACGCCATACGAGGCGCGGGGCTTGACCCCCAGTTTTTCGAGCGCGAGGGCATGTTTGGGATCCCCCTCCTGGCGCAGTCTCTTGAGAACTTCCTCGAGTGTCACGTCTTTCCTCCGAAAATCAGTCGATCCGCTTTGAGTGCTATGCAAGGGCCGGGACGGTCCCCATGAGGTCCGCGATCTCGTCCACCACCTGGTCGGGCGATAGTGACGAAGTCACGACGGTATGGCGGGCCGTGCCATAAAGGCGCTTTCTTGTGGTCAGTAGCCGCCGAAGTTCGGCCATGGCTTGCGGATGGCCTTTCATCGGACGTCGATCTCCCTGTTGCAGCACGCGGTTCCAGTGGTCATTTGCAGAAGCGCGCAGCCAGATTGTGGTGGTCTGCGCCTTGAGAAGTGCGAACGTTTCCGGGGACGTCACGATGCCGCCGCCGGTCGCGATCACACAACCCTTCCCTTCGACGAGAACGTCTTCGAGGACCGTTCTTTCGAGCCGCCGGTAGTAGTCCTCGCCATGGAGGGCGAAGATTTCCGACAGACTCAAAGAGGCTTTTTCCTCAATCT
Organism: uncultured Acidobacteriota bacterium; assembly: GCA_964494295.1. Lineage (GTDB taxonomy): Bacteria > Acidobacteriota > Vicinamibacteria > Fen-336 > JAGNNV01 > JAGNNV01. The sequence goes on along the minus strand of CAZBTT010000473.1, from coordinate 3,049 downwards.
TCCGATCGAGCTCGACGAAAGGTAGGCCTATTCTACCTGCGAGGCGGCGTCCGACGGTTGTTTTTCCCGCTCCGCGTATCCCGAGGAGGGAAATCCGGACCGGACCCTCGGGGGCCGCGGGCTGAGCGAAAAGGCACTCGATGGAGGTGTCAAGGGCCTCGGCGAGGGCCAGAAGCTTCAACACCGAGGGGTTCGCGCGGCCCAGCTCCACGTCGTTCAGGAACCGCAGGGACACGCCTGAAACCTGCGCCAGTCGCGTCCGGGTGAGCCCGAGGCCTTCCCGCCGGCCCCGGACCGCGCGGCCCACTGTCTTCAGAATGCCGGTCATGAACGAGGGCATTATATTGCACTCCCTGCATCGCCAAACCGGCACTATAGTGCTTGACTCAGGCGAATCGGGTCGCCTAAGGTCATCGGCTCTATGGCAGACCTTTCGGGCGGAAAAGAACCTCTGGTTTCGTTCGAGACCCATCCTTCCCGCTACATCCACTGGAAACTCCGGATCGAAGCGCCGGTGGCGAGGCTCCTGATGGACGTCCAGGAAGACAAGCCCATGCGCGAGGGTTACGTCCTCAAGACCAACAGCTACGACCTCGGCGTCGATATCGAGCTTTGGGACGCGGTCGAGCGTCTCCGCTTCGAGCACCCGGAGGTGCGCTGCCTGATCATCGGCAGCGCGAAGGACCGGATCTTCTGCTCGGGCGCCAACATCTACATGCTCGGCAGTTCGACCCACGCGTTCAAGGTCAACTTCTGCAAGTTCACCAACGAGACGCGGCTCTACCTCGAAGACGCCTCGGCGAACTCGGGACTGCGCTCGATCGCCGTGGGGAGCGGGGCGTGGGCGGGCGGCGGCCCGGAACCCCCCCTGGCGGGGCCGAGCAAACCACCGACGGGACGGGGGGGGACCGGGGCATGTCGACGCCGCGCCGGGCGGGCGCTCGAACGATCTTCCCCAACCCGCAGCTGGGCCGCGTGGTCGGCGGCCACCTCCTCGCCGTGATCGCGGAGTACGCCGCGGTGGTCGGGGTGCTCGTCTATGCCTTCGAGGAAGGTGGCGTATTGCCAGGGCTGCTGGGTATTCGACTCGTTG
>CAZBTT010000473.1:0-1946 GCA_964494295.1 uncultured Acidobacteriota bacterium | reverse complement strand
GGTGCTCCCGGGCACCGGCGGTCTCCCCCGGGTCGTCGACAAACGGAAGGTGCGACGCGACCTCGCCGATGTGTTCTCGTCCCTGGGCGAGGGAGTGAAGGGCAAGCGCGCGCTGCAGTGGAACCTTGTCGACCAGGCGATACCTCTTTCGAAGTTCGAGACTGCGCTCGCCGAGCGGGCGAAGGCAGTAGCCGCCATGGCTCCAAAGCGCGAGGGTGCGGGCGTCCCCCTGCCCCCGGTTCAAAGCCCGGGCGAGTTCGTGAAGGTGGACCTCGACGCGAAGCTCCGCGTCGCCACGATCACGGTGAGCGGACCCAAGGCGGCGCCCGTCACGACCGCCGCGGCCCTGCGCGCGGAAGGAGCCTCGAACTGGCACCTGCAGATGGCGCGGGAACTCGACGCCGCTCTTCTCGACCTTCGCTTCAATCAGTCCGAGATCGGCGTGATCGTCCTCAAGACCCTCGGCGACTCGGCGCTCGTCGAAGCTCACGACGAAAAGCTGATGCAGTTCGCGAAGACGGACTGGTTCGCGGACGAAATCGTCTACAAGCTTCGCCGCGTTTTGAAGCGTCTCGATCTCACCGCGCGTTCGCTCCTCGCGATCATCGACAAAGGGTCGTGCTTCACCGGGACCCTCGCCGAACTCGCTTTCGCGGCCGATCGCTCGTACATGCTCGACGCCGATGAAGGCGACGCGCCAACGTTGCGCTTCACCCTCATGAATCAGGGCCCGCTGCCCATGTCGAACGGTCTCACCCGGCTGCAGACTCGTTTTCTGGGCGACCCCGACAAGGCGAGCGTCGAGATCCGACACTCGTTCGACGCGGCTGACGCGCTTGGCGCTGGCCTCGTGACCTTCACTCCGGACGACATCGACTGGGAAGACGAAGTGCGCCTCGCCATCGAAGAGCGTTCGAGTCTGTCGCCCGACGCGCTGACCGGAATGGAGGCGAACCTGCGCTTCGCGGGGCCGGAGACGATGGAGACGAAGATCTTCGGCCGCCTCTCCGCCTGGCAGAACTGGATCTTCCAGCGCCCCAACGCAGTCGGAGAACACGGAGCCTTGACGCTGTACGGCAAACCGGAACGCGCGAAGTTTTCCTGGACGAGGACCTAACTCATGATCACCACCATCCTCCTTGCCGCCGCCCTCGCGGCTCAAGCCGCCCCCGCCCCCGCGTACAAAGAGGCCGATCGCACAAAGCTCATCGCGGGCATGGATGCCAAGGCTGCCCACTATGGCGACCTCTCCCGGAAGGTCTGGGAGTTCGCGGAAGTCGGCTACAAGGAGACGAAGAGCGCAGCCGCCTTCGTCGCAGAACTGAAGTCGGCAGGCTTCGACATCCAGGAAGGCGTCGCGGGAGCCCCCACGGCGTTCGTCGCCACATGGGGCACAGGCAAGCCGATCGTCGGCATCATGGCCGAATACGACGCGCTTCCCGGGCTCTCCCAACACGACGCGCCCGAAAAGAAGGCGCGGGTCGAGGGTGATCCCGGCCACGGCTGCGGACACAATCTCCTCGGCACGGCCTCAGTCGCCGCGGCCATCGCCGCGAAGGACGAACTGATCGCGAAGAAACTGCCCGGGACGATCCGCCTCTACGGCACACCCGCGGAAGAGGGCGGGGGCGGCAAGATCTACATCGCGCGCGCCGGCCTGATGAAGGACCTCGACGTGATGCTCTCGTGGCATCCCGCCGACCGCAACACCGCGAGCATCGCGACGACCCTCGCCAACATCACTGCGAAGTTCCGCTACCGGGGTCTCGCCGCCCACGCCGCGGGCGCGCCGGACAAAGGACGATCCTCTCTCGACGCCGTGATGCTCGCCGGGATGGGGATCGAATTCCTCCGCGAGCACGTCCCGCAGGAGACGCGCCTTCATTACGTCATTACCCGCGGGGGCGAGGCTCCAAACGTGGTCCCGGCCTACGCGGAGATGTACG
>CAZBTT010000472.1:0-4318 GCA_964494295.1 uncultured Acidobacteriota bacterium | reverse complement strand
TCGATCCGCGCCTTCTCCGCCTCGGTCTGGGTGCGTTCGACATCGAAACGCTTCTGCGACGCCTCGGCCCCGAGCGAGGATTCGCGACCGTCGATCTGAATCTGCGCCTGAGCCAGCCGCAGCCGCCTGTCTTCGAGGGCCTGCGCCACCTGGGTGTTGTCGATCTCGGCCACGGCCTCGCCCGCTTCGACCTCAGCCCCGTCCTCGATCAACCACTTGAGCTGGGCCCGCCCGCTCTCGAGGCGCGGCACCGTGAGTTCGTGGGAGCGCACCGCGGCCAGTTCCCCGGTGAGGAGGAAGACATCCTCGACGGTGCGCCGGGTGACACTCGCCGCATCGCCTCCCGCGCCGGTGGACCCGGAGACGTTCGCGCAATCGGACACAAGCGGCGTCACCAGAAGCGTCAGGGGCAGCAGGAGTCTCCTAACCGGCACGGCGGGCAGGATACCGCATGGGCAGTTCCTGCCCCGGGACGACGCCTGACTATGATTCGGGGCAATGAACCGGCTGACCCTGGGTGTGGTGGCGGCTCTCGCCGGCTCGGCCACCGGGGCGGCGCAGGTCGCGCCCGCTCCGCCCGCAAGTTATGAGGCCGTCCTGCGTCTGTACGCTTCGGGGGAACACGAGGCTGCGGTGGAACAACTCGCGAGGTTCAATTGGAAGACCCTGGACGAGGGCTTCGGCCGTTTCAGGGCCGAGGTCGAACGGGCCGGCCGTTGTGACGAATGCCCTGACACGCTCGCGAACGAGCCGATCAGGGCGGCTGCGATGCTCCACCTCGACCGGGACCTGTTTGAGAATCCCCCGCACCAGAACGTGGAGCAGAAACCGCCGTGCGGTGGACGTCACGCCCATCGGGCGATGGACTACGCGGGCCTTCTCGCTCTTCGCGAACGCACCCGCGACTTCGCACGACGTTTCTTTCTCGCCATGACCTGGCGTGCCGAGTGGGACGCTTGCGTGCAACAGGCGCGGACGTGGGCGAAGGTCGGACTGAAGGCGTTCCCGGAAGACCCTGACCTGCGGCTCGCGCTGGGCATTACACACGAGAAGGCCGCCCGCCTCGGGACGAGGGATCGTGAGCGTTCCCTGCGCGAAGCCCGGCGCGAACTCTCACGAGTCCTCGAAGCCTTCCCCGAATACGCGATGGCGCGCGTTCATCTGGGCCGCGTGTTGTGGCGTCTCGGGTTCACGAATGAGGCGCAGCGCACGCTGGAGGCGGCCGTGGCGAAGGGCGGTGAGGTCGCGCCCCAGTATCTGGCTCTCGTATTCCTGGGTCAGGCGCACGAGCGCGCGGGCCGGGTGGACGCGGCGAGAGCGGCCTTCCATCGGGCGTTGGAGATCGAGCCGGGCGGTCAGGCGGCGGCCCTGGGTCTCGCGCACGCGCTTTTGGTCCGGGGTGACACGGGCGCCGCCGCGACTGCGGCCGAGCGCGTCCTCTCCAGCAAAGGGTCGTCGCCGGACCCACATCGGGACTACAACGCCGAGAACGCGAGAGGCGCGCCCGCTCTCTTCGACGCGCTGCGCCGGGAATCACGCCAATGAGGGCTCGACTCGCATCGGCCGCAGCCGTCGTCCTCTTCGCCGGCGTCTGCTTCGGTCAGACCCGGCCCGAGTTCGGCGCGAGCGTTGGCGTCGCTTACGTGGACGTCTTCGTCTCCGACCGGGAGAAGCCCGTGCGTGGCCTGCGCGGCGAGGACTTCGAACTCCGCGATGACGGCGTCCCCCAGCGCGTCCAGGTGGTGGAAAGTGACGCCCTGCCGGTCCAGGTGTTACTGGTCTTCGACAGCAGCGACAGCCTGACCGGCGAGAAGCGCACGGCTTTGCGGCGCGCCGGCGAGCTTCTTCTCGATGCCCTTCGTCCGGTCGATGAGGTCGGCGTGATCGCTTTCTCGGACGAGGTCCGCTGGGTCGCGCGGCCCACCCTCGATCGCAGGGCGATCCATGACGCGATTGGGTCGCTCGAACCGGTCGGAGGGACAGCGGTGTACGACGCGCTGCTGTCTGCGCTCGCGGTGGCCGACCCGCGCGGCCGGACGCTGGTGATCCTGTTCACCGACGAGGTCGACAACTCGAGCCTGCTCGATGCGGGAGATCTCAAGGCGGCGGCCGAGCGAACGAGCGCCATCCTCCACCTCGTGACCATCAGACCGTCGCCGCCGCTCGTCGTCGATGGGCGGGTCGTGCCGGAGCCGTATCCGCTGGAGACCATCGCGGAAATCACGGGCGGGCGGGCCTGGGTCGCGCGTTCCACCGCGACACTGACCGAAGCCTTCACGCGCATCGCGGCGAGCTTCGCCACCCGCTACGTCCTGCGCTACGAACTCACGGCCGACCCCCGGCCGGGATGGCATCGTCTCGACATCAGGCTGCGCATGGGCAAGGCCCGGGTTCAGGCCCGGCGGGGTTACTGGGTTCCCCCGGCCTGATGGTCGACGGTCGCCGCCAGGTGCGCTGACGAACAGACTCAGGCATGGAGCGAGGGAGAGGCTCTTCGCGCTCCGAATGAACGTGCCGGCCCCTCAGGTTCGCATGAACTTGAGCCCCGGCAGCCTGCCCAGATTCTTCGTGTGCCACGTCTTGAGGGTCGGGTTCTTCGACGTCTTTCCGACAATCGGGTTTTGCACCACCGCGTCGCTGAAGTGATCAATGACCGCGGCGATGGCGAAGGCGCCACCGAGACGTTCATAGAGGCTCTTCTCCGCTTGAGAGGCGGCCTCGAGGGGGTGGGGCGACACCGTCAGCGCGAGCGCGAGCAGAACGGAGGGCACAGCGATAAGGGACTTCTTCATGATTGCTCCTGAATGTGAATGGTTGCGCGGGCTTCTCACCGCAAACAAGGAGCGTCACATTCAGGATGCAGATTGGTCTGTTCGGTATCGAACCCAAACGTCGTCACTCTTCCAACACCTTGACCGTCGCTGGCGTTCCCACTATCGGCATGTTGGACCTCGCGTCAGTGCGAGTCGGTTCACGGACCAAGGTCCGTGACTGGTGAGAGAAACCCTCGGTGACTCGCGCCCGAAATCCCGGCGCAAGCAACCCCCGGCAGCGCCCGGCCCCGCTCTATCCTCGGGCCAAACGCCAACTTCAGAAACCGGCTGAAATGGGGCGTTCTCGAACGGGTTTCTCAGCAGGAGCCGGTTCCTACCGCCGCGCGGCCGAGCGAAGTTGTTCCGCGACCAGCGCCTTGATGCGCGTCTGTTCAACCGCCAGGATGAGATGGCCGCCGTGGTCGAAGCTCACCAGGCGCGATCCCGGGATGGTGGCCGCGGCGAACTCGGCGTTGCGATAGAGCTGGAGCGTGTCGTCCCGTCCGTGCAGGATCAAGGTCGGCGCGCGGATCGCGGCGATCCGTTCGTTGGGCATGGCGGCCCGGTTGTCGAACGTGACTCCAGCGGCGCGCCGGGATACGGGATTCATGAAGTCAATCACCTGGTCGGCCAGCGCACGTTGTTCGGGTGTCAGCCGGGCGATCACGGAAGGCGAAACGCCCATGAGTTGGAGAAACCGCCCCCGGAACGCCGTGGTCACCGCCCAGTACCGCCAGTCGCGCTGGAAGATCGCGGTCAACGCATTTCCCTGCTGATTGGCGCGAGCCTGATGGGCATCGTTCGACGAAGCCAAGCCAGCTGAGATCAAAGTCAGCGACGACACACGGTCGGGATGGAGCGCGGCGAACAACAGAGCGGAGGGGCCGCCATGGGAGAGGGTGACCACGGCCGCTCGGTCGATGCCAAGATGGTCCAGGAGAAACGCGTAGGCGTGGGCCTGATCGTCGAACGTGGCGCCTTGGTGAAACGTGGACCGCAGATAGCCGAAGCGCGAGGGCGCGATCCAGCGGACGTTGTCGCTGAGGGCGGCTCCTGCCACCAACTTCCCTTGATCGAATCCCCCACCGCTTCCATGGATTACGAGCACGGGCTGACCCGTGCCTCCCTCGGCGTATTCGATGTCGCCAAATGGCGATGGGATGACCCTGCTGCCTCCCCCGATGCGCTCGTAGGCGCGACGCATGTCGCGGGCGTGGAACGCCCACGCTGCGATCGCCGCCACAACTGCGACGACGAAGAGCCAGGTGACCACTCGCTTGACCATCGCTTACTCGTCCGCCACGGATGGTAGCGGCCAGCCGGCCGAAGGCTGCGTAAGTCATCTGCATCATTCGCCCGCCCTCGATCCGCCTCCGGCTAGCGAGCCGAGGCGGCCGGGTGGCGTAGCGGCTTCAGCGCGACGCCGCCAACGCGACGCCGACCCCATAGGCGACGAGCCACAGGACATAGGCGCCCCGCAGGAAGCCATACAGCTTCGCGGAGAA
>CAZBTT010000471.1:0-4331 GCA_964494295.1 uncultured Acidobacteriota bacterium | reverse complement strand
AGCCGAAGGAGGCACCATGAGAGTCCCTGCGCGACGAGCGTTGAGCCCGGCCAGGCTGTTAGTGCTGGTTGCATCCTTTATCGGGCTTGGAGGGGGAGGCGCTTCGCTCGCGACCGCTCAGGAACCCACGCCTTCGCCGAGCGGAACGCAGGAAGCTTCCGCCGGCGCGCCCAGCGAGTTCAAGGTGAAGTGGGACAACACGCTCACCTATGGCGTCGGCGTCCGGCTGCGAGATCAGGACAAGAGCATCCTGGGCCTCGCTGGCTCCGGGACAGGCTTCTCCGTGAACGGCGACGACGGAAACCGCAACTACGACAAGGGCCTCTTCACCAACGCCGCGAAGATCACGAGCGAGGTGCAGTTCAGCTACCGGAGCGTCGGCGGCTTCGTGCGCGGCTTCGCTTTTTACGACTACGAGAATGAGAAGGGCGACAGGGCTCGCACGCCCTTGAGCGAGGAGGCCCTCGACCGGGTGGGCAGCCGCGCCGAGTTTCGCGACGCGTTCATCTATGGCCGGTTCAAGCTCGGCAGCCGGCCGGGAGAGGTTCGCGCCGGCTGGCAAGTCATCAACTGGGGTGAGAGCACGTTCCTGCAGGGCGGTATCAATGCCATCAACCCGGTCGACGTGAGCGTCCTGCGGGTGCCGGGCTCCGAACTGCGCGACGCGCTGCTGCCCGTGGGCGCGGTCAAGCTGAGCCTGAAGCCGTCGGACAGCACGTCATTCGAGGGGTTCTACCAGTTCACCTGGGAGGAAACGAAGGTCGACCCCGTGGGGAGCTACTTCAGCACCACCGACCTCGCGGGCGCTGGGGCCGAGAAAGTCATGCTGGGTTTCGGCTCGGCTCCCGACACGATCAAGGTGGGTCAGAACATCCCCGGCAACCCGGTCGGCGTGGCCGTCCCCAGGGTCGCCTCCGTGGAGCCGAGCAAACAGGGGCAGTTCGGCGCGGCCCTGAGGATCCTGGCCGAAGGGCTCGGCGGGACCGAATTCGGGCTTTACTTCGTCAACTACCACAGCCGTTTGCCCCTCATCATGGCGCGGACAGGCACGTCTGCCGGGATCCTGGCTCAGGGCAACTACGCGGCGACCGCCAGCTACTTCCTCACTTACCCTGAGGACATCAAGCTCTTCGGCGCCAGTTTCAACACCCAGCTCGGACGGACCGGGATCGCCCTGCAAGGCGAGGTCTCGCACCGTCGCGATCTGCCGTTGCAGGCCGATGACGTGGAGCTTCTTTTTGCCGCCCTCAGTCCGCTGCGGCTCCTGCCCCCGGTTCCGCAGCTCGCGCCGCTGGTCGGCCTGGGCACGCTGCTCGGCAGCACGAACCAACTCGGCGCCTACGGTTTCTCGCAGGAAATCACGGGCTTCCGCCGCTTCAACTTCACCCAGGCGCAGATGACGGCCACGAGGGCTTTCAGCCGCGTTTTCGGTGCGGATCAGATGGTGCTTGTCGGCGAGGCGGGGTTTGGCACGGTGCACGACATGCCGGAGCAGAGCGTGCTGCGTCTTGAGGGTCCCGGCACTTACACCAGCGGCAACCCGGTTCACCAGACCGCGCGCGTCCAACCCGGAACCGAACCCGCGTCCGCCTTCCCCACGAAGAACGCGTGGGGATACGTGGTCGCGGGACGTCTGGAGTACAACAACGCGGTGGGTGCGGTGAACATGACTCCGCGCTTCTCCTTCGCGCAGGACGTCAGCGGCGTCTCACCCGGACCCGGGGGGAACTTCATCGAAGGCCGCAAGGCGCTGACGTTCGGGCTCGGGTTCCAATACCGTTTCAACTGGGAGCTCGATGTCAGCTTCACCGACTTCTTCGGGGCTTCTCGCTACAACCTGATCAACGACCGCGACTTCCTGGCGGCCAACCTTAAGTTCTCCTTCTGAGGCGATAACGTCATGCGCAGCACGGCACGAATCACCGCGACCCTCTCGATTCTCTCGCTGGGTCTCCTCGCGGTTCCTCAGGCACCCGCGTCGGCTCAGGGACTGCCTGCCACTCTGACCCCGCTCGGTGGGGAGAAGGCGGGCAACGCGGCCGGCACCATCCCTGCCTGGGAAGGCGGGCTCACCAGGGCTCCGGCCGGCTACACCCCGGGACGGCACTACATCGATCCGTTCGCGGCGGACAAGCCTCTCTTCACGATCACCCAGGCGAATGCCGCGCAGTACGACACTCAGTTGTCGGAAGGTCACAAGGCGCTCCTCAAGACCTACCCGAGTTTCAGGATGAACGTGTATCCGTCGCGCCGCAGCGCCTCGGCGCCCCAGCGGGTGTACGACGCCACGGCCCGGAACCTCGGGCGGGCCAAACTCGTGAACAACGGCAACGGAGTTGATGGCGCGGTGGGCGGCCCACCCTTCCCAACGCCGAAAACCGGGGTGGAGGTGATCTGGAACCATCTCCTGCGCTATCGCGGCGACACCATGGCGCGCTGGGTGGTGCAGGCCACGCCCACCCGCGGGGGCCAGTACACGACGGTTCAGTTCGACGAGGAGACCCAGTTCCTCTACCACCTGCCGGGCATGACCGCCGAGACGCTCAACAACCGGATCCTGTACTTCAAACAGACGGTCACGGCACCCGCGCGCCTGGCCGGCGGCATCCTCCTGGTCCACGAGTACCTCGACCAGGTAAAGAAGCCCCGCGACGCGTGGCTTTACAACCCGGGACAGCGCCGCGTCCGCCGCGCTCCGCAGGTGGCTTACGACAACCCCGGCACCGCCTCAGACAACATGCGTACCAGCGACCAGCTCGATATCTTCAACGGCGCCCCCGACAAGTATGACTGGAAGCTCGTGGGCAAACGCGAGATCTACGTTCCGTACAACAGCTACCGCCTGCAGGATCCGAAGCTCAAGTACAAAGACATCGTCACCCCCCTGCACATCAATCCAGATCATGCGCGCTACGAACTGCACCGCGTATGGGTCGTCGACGCGACCCTCAAGGCCGGGGAGCGGCACGTCTACAAGCGGCGCGTGTTCTATATCGACGAAGACAGCTGGCAGATCCTGGTCGTGGACAACTACGACAACCGGGACCAGCTGTGGCGCGTGTCCGAGGGACACGCCATGAATTTCTACAACGCGCTCGCGGTCTGGACCGCGGCCGAGACCCATATCGACCTCCAGGCGGGCCGCTACCTCGTGATTGGTCTCTTCAACGAGAGCCGCGTCCACGACTTCAAGATCAAGCGGACCGAGGCCGATTTCACGCCGGACGCCTTGCGGCAGGAGGGGGTCCGATAGGTTCTTCTCCGCCGCGGGCGCCCCGGCGTTCGACGGCCGTCCATCCACCACCGGGCAGGAGGTTGCTCGTGTTCGCCAGACTCAACCCAGTATTCGCGCAGCGCACCCTCGTGGGGGCGGCGTTGCTTCTCGCCGCCGGACTCGCGCCGAGCGCCTCGGTGGTCAGGGGGCAGAATGAGCCCGGTGAGTGGGCGGTGAAGGCCCCGCTGGCCCCCCGGTCCCTTTTGCTCGACGCCTCCATACGCGACGGCCGGCTCGTCGTAGTGGGCGAGCGCGGGCATATCCTCGTCTCGGAAGACTCCGGTCAGTCCTGGATACAGGCCGACGTGCCGACGCGGGTCCTTCTGACCGGCGTTTTCATGCAGGACGGCAAGCTCGGCTGGGCCGTGGGTCACGATGAGGTGGTGGTGCGCACGCGCGACGGTGGTCTGCGCTGGGAGCAGGTGAGGAGCGCGCCCGAGGAGGAGCGTCCGCTGCTCGATGTCTGGTTCACCGACGAGCAGCGCGGTTTGGCCGTGGGCGCCTACGGGAGCCTGCTTGCCACCCGGGACGGCGGCGAGTCGTGGGAGCCGAGGTCCGTCATCGAGGGCGATGATTTCCACCTCAACGGGATCGCTCAGGCGCCGGACGGCAGTTTGTATCTCGCCGCCGAGGCCGGCCGCCTATATCGCTCCGATGACGGCGGCGATACCTGGAAGTCCCTGCCGTCGCCCTATCAGGGCTCGTTCTTCGGCGTGCTGCCGATGACCGACGGCCGGCTGCTGGCCTTCGGACTCAGGGGCAACCTCTTCCGGTCGGCTGATCGTGGAGCCACGTGGACACGGATCGAGACGGGCACCGAGGCCACGTTGACGGCCGCCCTGGAACTCGGGCCGGGCCGGTTCGTGGTCGCGGGCCTCGGCGGGACCCTTCTCTGGGGCGATGGCGACGGCTCGCTGCGCCTTCAGGAAATGCCCGACCGTAAGGGCATCGTGGCACTCGCCCGTTCCGACGACCGCAACCTGCTGCTGGTGGGCGAAGGCGGCGTTCGAACGGTGGCGATTGCGCCGTGACGGCTGACGGCCCGACGCTCGACCTC
>CAZBTT010000470.1:0-4331 GCA_964494295.1 uncultured Acidobacteriota bacterium | reverse complement strand
GGTGGCGGTCGTGGCTACGATCACGACGTCGGGCTTGGTAGCGAGCGCTGGGGTGGTCGAGCCGAAGAGTTGCGAGGGAACGAGTTCACACTCCTTCGCCGCCGTGGCCAGGGATTCTGGGTGAATATCCATCACCCCCGCGATATCGAGTCCCGCCAGGCGGGCCACTGCGACGTGACGCCGCCCCATGCGCCCGGCCCCCAGGATTAATGCTTTCATACCGTGATTATCTCTTGCGGGTCAGGAGCCGGGAGAGGGCGGCGAGAGAGCGCGCGGCCACCGCGCGGGCCACCGTCGCGTGCCCTTCGATGGAGAGATGGTGATGGTCCGACACAAACAGGAGTTCGGGATCCGCGCCTTCAAATGTTTCCGAGGCAAAAGCCTCGCCGAAGACTGTTTCCAGGATCCGATTGTAGGCCCGGATATTCCGATCGATAAGGGGGTTTTTGGCGCGATACCCCTGGTTCGCCGGCGCGATCGGCACGACCACAAACTCGCAGTCCCGGAAATGCTCGCGGAAGGATTCCAGATTCGTTCGGAAGCGGTCCTGGGAGACGTAGGTCACGTCGCGCCACATTACGATCCGGGCGTAGTTGCGGCGCAGGAAGTTATGTACCAGGCGCCTCAGGGGTCCGGGAAGGCGCGTGACCACCTTTCGCTCATTTTCGCGCAGAGCCTTGGGCGCGCAGTCGACTATGCCGATCTGCAGGACCACTACATCGGCGTCGAAGCCTCCGAGCTGGATTTCGAGATTTGAGGCCAGATCGGACGAGTGCAGTCCTGCGACGGTATAGAAGTAGGGCTCGACCTGGCCCTCAAGAGAGTGCGCCACTTGATTGACCCAGACCTCGTGTCCCGCCACGCGCACGGGGATACGGCGGGGCAGTCCGAGCGAGTCCGTGACGAATAGAAGCCGGGGGCGCAAGGCACTCATTCTTACTTACGAGGGGTCCTTCTCGGGCTCGGCGAGTGGGATGTCCTCGGGCGGGCCTGGAGATCCGCCGGCCGTCTTCGCAGCGCCCCTGCGGCTCGCGGCTCCCATGAGCCCGAATGCGAACCAGAGGGATGGATCCGAGAAATAGAGATTCGCGAACATCCCCTCCACGACGCGCGACGTAACGAAGGCGAAAAGGGCCAGGACAATCGGCTTCATGTTCTCATCAAGGAAGGGCAAGACTCGCCAGGTCTGGAGCAGGGTCCAGGCCATCGCGAAGGCGATGAACATCGCAAGGGGCACGCCTCCCAAAGTGACGAAGTTCAACGGACTGAAGTGCGTGTAGTGGGTTTCCCAGGCAATAGACGCCTGGTTGTAGTCGGCCCCGCGATCCCACCACCAGTGCCCGATCCCCGCGCCGGTGAACCACCGCAGGGTGTCTTCTTCCATGAATTTCCAGGCCCGCAACAAGTCGGTGAGTCGTCCCGCCGAGGCGCGATCCAGATCGAGGGCGGCGTTGGTGTTGGCAAGAAGACTCCATTTCTTGGTGGTTTCCTCCACGAAAGAGGGAATCTTCAAGAGGCCGCTCGCCAGTGCCCCTAGAACACCGAGCGTTGCGACTCCGAGAGTCGCGGCCGCGACGCTGGTGCGGATGCTCAACCAGCGCCAACCCCTTTGGCGCCCAAGGCTCAGGACCATGATGGCCGCGGCCACGATCCAGCCAACCGTGTACATCCGCTTTCCGTTGAGCAGGATGAGCGCGGAGGCGAACGTCGCGATCGCAGGCCGGCCGGAGGCCACATACCAGGTCACGGCGAGCAACACATCCACGCCGAAACCCCAGTACCCTGCGTCGGAACTGCGAGCGAGGATGAAAGCGAAGAAGCTCAGGCCGTACACCACAACGGAGGTACCGCCGTACAGATCCAGTCCGCGCCGAAAGGAAGCGGCGGGAAAGCCCACGAGATTGAGGCCGAAGGTATAGAGCCCGGCCATCATGGCGATCGACGCGAGGTGGTTGATGCCATGAGACAGCGTGTTCTCCCCGCTGGCGAGCGCGACCACTCCCACCGTGGTAGCGAGCACGCCGAGGCTCGTGAGCGCAATTGACAAGACGTCTATTCGCAGAACACCTCGCGCGAGCTGGAGCAGAATCCCAGAACAGGCGACCAAGATCATCGGACCGATGGACAGCTTGAACACCTGGCTGGCCCAAAAGCCAAGCACGTCTCCATAGACCAGTCGAATGATCGCGGAGGGGACGCTTGTGATCAGTCCGCCGACGAACAGGGCGAGAATGCAGATGGGCAGAAGGACGGGAAGGTTGCTGCGCGGCGTCACGGGGATCAACCCTTGAACTCCGGCATTGTGGCCGAACCAGGAGCGGAAATGCCCTGCCGCAAGAGCACCCGTGCGATGGTCTTGATGAGAATCCGGGCATCCAGCGCGAGCCCCCAGTGATCCACATACCAAAGATCGAGGGCGAAGCGTTCATCCCACGTCTGGGCGTTGCGCCCGTGAATCTGAGCCCAGCCGGTGATCCCTGGCGGCACACAATGACGCCGGCGCTGTTCAGGTGAGTAAAGGGGCCAATACTTCTCCAGCAGGGGCCTCGGGCCGGCGAAGCTCATTTCACCGCAAAGGACATTGAGAAGCTGGGGAAGCTCATCAATGCTCCACGCGCGGATCACCCGACCGACGGAAGTGAGCCGCTCCTCGTCGCTTTCGCTTCCTTCTCTCATGGTCCTGAACTTGCGCACAAGGAAAGGTCGTCCGAACTGTCCGGGCCTTCGCTGAGTGAACATGACCGGAGCGCCCATGGCCAGCCGTACGGCGAGTGCGCTGAGCAGGAGGACTGGACTGGCAAAGATCAACAGGATGAAGGCGGCCAGGCGATCAAGCGCGCTCTTGACGAGGCGGGCCGCAAGCGGACGAGGATCTGTGAGGGTCGCGGAATCGCTCATTTGTGCTTCACGAGTCTCGCCAGCAAATCCAGATACCGTCGGGCCAGTGCGGGTCTTGAAGCATGAGAGTTCACCCACACTCTGCCATTGTTCCCCATCGCGGAGGCCAGTGCAGGATCGTTCAGCAGCAGGCGCGCCGCCGCGGCCAGCGACGAGGGGCTCTCGGGCTCACCGAAGACCCCAGCCCGAGCCTCTTCGCAGACTAGCTCCCGGGCCACACCGTCGATGCCCAGAAGCACGGGGCGCCCGCTGGTCATGTAGTCGAAGGCCTTGTTCGGGTAGACCGTGCGAAACGTCTCGTTGCGCTGGAGGACGGCGACGCCGACATCGGCGGCGGCCAGGAGCTCGGGCATCTCGGCCTTGGGCACAGGACCAAGGAAGACCACGTTCTCCAAGCCCCGCGCCTTGGCCGCAGCGGCCAAGGAGAGTCGTTCCGTGCCATCGCCGGCGAAAGCGAACAAGGCCCGCGGTTCATCTTTCATCAAAGCGGCCGTTTCAAGGATTTGAGTCAGTGCGTTCGCCCGGCCGTGAGCGCCGGCGTAGAGGAAGACAAAACGGTCGGCCCAGCCGAGTCGGTCTCGTGCCGCTTCGCGATTGGTTGGTCCAGAGAACAGCTCGATATCCGCCCCATTCGGAATCAAGGTCATCTTCTCCGCTGGCGCGAGGCCGCGGCGCTCGATGTCCTTGGCGAAGGCGGGAGTGAGGACGACGATGTGCATGGCGCTCCGGCATGCCCATCTTTCCAGGCTGTAGAGAAGCGACGTGAAACGTCCCCGAGCGCTCAGGACGCCCGTGGTCACCGCACTCTCAGGCCACAAGTCGCGGACCTCGAAGACGAAGGGGCAGCGTCCCAAACGCGCGGCCAGCCAGCCCGTGAGACAGATGGTCAGCGGGGGGGAGGTTGCCACGACGATATCGGG
Organism: uncultured Acidobacteriota bacterium; assembly: GCA_964494295.1. Classification (GTDB taxonomy): domain Bacteria; phylum Acidobacteriota; class Vicinamibacteria; order Fen-336; family JAGNNV01; genus JAGNNV01. Next base: position 513 of record CAZBTT010000470.1, on the reverse strand, counting down.
ACGAGGCACGCGAAGAATTCCGAGGACGCTGGTCAGCAGGAAGCCGACGAACGACCAGGCTCGGCCGAGATAGCCCCTCGCGTAGGTCCCGGGAACGCGGCATCGAAGCACGCGCACCGCGCCATCGCGATGCTCTGTCCACACCCGTCGCGCGTGGCCCTCGAGCCTCTGGCCCGTGGTGTAGTTGATGTCGCCCGCCAGCACATGAACTTCGTGTCCGGCGTCCGCCCATACCCGGGTCATCGCGTTGAAACGCGACCCTCCCGGCTGACCGGGAGCGAGGTAGTGCTGATGCACCACGAGGATCCTCACACGAGGCCGTCCATGATCAGGCCGAGTTCTTCCGCGGAACGCTCGATAGTCTCCTCAGGCCCGATCCAGGTATCAAGGCTGAGGGGGAGCGTGGCCTTTCCTTCGATAGCGAGCGATGGCGTCTTCCGACGCCCGCCGGAGGCTCGTGCCTGAAAACCACGTTACGGGTCTGCCTGCACACTGACCCGCCAGGACCCACAA
>CAZBTT010000469.1:4031-4339 GCA_964494295.1 uncultured Acidobacteriota bacterium | reverse complement strand
CTTGAAGGCGGGCTTGAGCTTGCCCAACGACTCCATCGACGTGTCCGCGCGGGGCGACTCGTCGTTTTCGACCACGAGCGCGGGGCCCTTCTTTTGAGGGATATCGACCTTCAGGATTTCGTCCTTGAAAGCACCCGACGCCATCGCAGCCAGGGCTTTCTTGTGGCTTTGAACCGCGAACTCGTCCTGCTGCTGGCGGGTGACGCCGTACTTCTCGGCCACGATCTCGCCTGTGCAGCCCATGTGGAAGTCGGAATAGGCGTCCCACAGACCGTCGTGAATCATGCTGTCGACGAGCGTGCCGTTGC
>CAZBTT010000469.1:0-4021 GCA_964494295.1 uncultured Acidobacteriota bacterium | reverse complement strand
CACGATATCGACATCACCGGTGGCGATGCCCTGGGCCGCCAGCATCACCGCCTTGAGGCCCGATCCGCACACCTTGTTGATGGTGAGCGCGCCGACCTTGGGCGGCAGACCCGCGAAGATCGCAGCCTGTCGGGCGGGCGCCTGGCCAAGACCGGCGGAGACCACGTTCCCCATGATGACTTCGTCGACATCATTGGGATCGATCCCGGCTCGCCGGACCGCCTCTTTGACGACCATCGCCCCGAGCTGGGGCGCGGTGAAGGACTTGAGGCCCCCAAGGAACCTGCCGGTGGGAGTACGAACAGCCGAAACGATGACAGATGAGCGCATACCGGGAGTTTATCGAAGCCCCAAAGAAGCGCCATGATGCAGACGAGCCACGCGCCCGACCAACGACCAAAGCGAATTGGACCTCTCGTCATTGCGAGGCCGTAGTCCGAGCCAACACCGCCGACGGCGGATCGTCGAGCGCATCCCGCCGTCGTTGCGAGGAGCCATCAAACGCTTGGCGACGAAGCAAACCGCGCCCCCCAACTCCCACTCCGTGAACGTGAACGTCGATCCCCGAAAGAACCCTACGTCGTCATCGCGAGGAAGCTCGAATGAGGCTGACGAAGCGACCTTCAGGCTTGGTAGTGGTGGCCCGCGGGGCCGAACGCTGGTGTGGGCTCGCTGCGTCGGGACCGCCTCCTGCGTCGCCACTGGAACGCGCAACGGCGGAATCGTGTGGCTCCTTACTCGGCTTAGTTGAGCGCAGCTTCGCGCTACGATCTTGCGACTCGCGCTCAAAATCCCGACGCATGCGACCCACACCAGCGCCCGTCCCCGCTCCATCCTGAGGCGAACCCCAACCTAGAAGACGGCCTCAAGCCCCGCCTGGTTCGCTCGCCCACCGTACAATTCGACGTAGATCGTGCAGGCAAGAACCAGGCCCCGGGAAATTGGAATCGGACCATGATCTGGCTGGGTGAGAGGCGCGGCTATGCGACCGACTGGGCAACGCAGCTGTGGGTAGCTGCCACGGGCAAGGCCACGAGCCTCGCCGAAAATCCGTGGCTGGAGGGCCCGGTTGGTGACACGAAACGTATCGGCGGTGAGTGCTTCCGCGATCTCGCTCTACGCGAGGCCCTTTCGGTTCAGGACGGGCCTGGCGCGCGGGGCATCGTCCCGGACTTCCGGGTGCTCGAAGGCCCTCAGTTCAATCCCTCCGCCGTGGCCAGCGGAGTGCGCCACTTCTACGAGCATACGGCGGCGTACGAGCTTGATGCATGGGCAGAGTGGTGCGGCGCGTTCAAGCCCTTCGGCTGGCTCCTGGCCGTCCTGTTTAGCCGTCGGCTCCAGCAGCTGAACGTTCCGCTCTCTGCGCTTGACACGAGTCGAGGTCTCTCCAACACAGTGTGGCATCTGGTTCATCCATCCAGCGACACGCCTCGGTATGTGGTCTGGGTTCGCCACCTCGTGGGCTCGGGTGACACGCTCTACGCGGGCAGTTACGGCCCGTGCCCCGTACCCGGTTGGGATGGAATGTGCCTCAAGGTCGCGTTCCCGCTTCCGAACGGGAATGCCCTCGTGATCATGAAGCCAACCCTTCATGACGACGGATCGGTCTCATTCGTCTCCAGTGGTCACGCTTTCGGGGACCCGGGCTTTTATTTCACGGTACGAGGTCAAAATGGGAAACTCGTCGCGCGATACCTCCCGACAATGCGAGAGACGATTCGCGTTTACGAAGCCGGCGCCCACGAAGCTCGGGCGGACCACACGCTGACGATCTGGGGCTTCGTCTTTCTCCGCCTTCACTATCGCCTTCGTCGGCCGCCGACTGGGTAGGCCAAAGCGCGGCGAAGACGACTGAGAAGCCGAGTGCCGCCTACGGTTTGAGCGCTTCTGCCTGCTCCGGGGTCAGCAGCCTTCGGTCGCAGCTTCCGAGGCCGTTGCGACACGCTTCGAAGTTCCTGGCGATGCGGGCGGTGTTCACCGACTCGGTCTGGTCGGGCGTGAGCAGCGTGGCGCTGCACCCCGAATAGCCATTCCAGCATGCGGCGAAGTTCTGCGCTCTTCGCTCCGTCTCCACTGCCTCGAGCTGGTCGATCGTGAGGAGGCCCGCGCGGCACGAGGAGAAACCGCTGCGGCACGCCGCGTAGTTGCGGGCGAGGCTGGCGGTGCGGACGGATTCGGCCTGATCGGCGTTCAGGAGGGATTCGTTGCAGCGCGACGAGCCGTTCCAGCAGGCGGCGAAGTTGCGAGCGCGTTCTTCGTTCTCCACCGCGTCGAGTTGGTCGCGGGTCAGAATCCCGCGGTCGCAGGTGACGAAGCCGCTGCGGCAGTTCGCGTAGTTACGCGCGATGCGTTCGGTCTGAACGGCCTCCGCCTGGTCGGCGTTCAGTCTGGCGCGATCGCAGGTGGGCATTCCTTCGCGGCAGTCGGCGTAGTTCTGGGCGCGCTGTTCGTTCTCGACCGCTTCAGTCTGGTCCTGGGTGAGAACGGACCGGTCGCACCGGGCCGAACCGGCGCGGCAGGCCGCGTAGTTCCTGGCGAGACGAGCGGTTTCGGCGGCCTCCTTCTGATCCGGGGTCAGAAGATCGCGCCGGCAGCTCGAGTAACCGTTCCAGCAGGCCGAGTAGTTCTGCGCCCTCTGTTCGTTCTCCACGGCCTCGATCTGGTCGGCGTCCAGAAGGCTTCGGTCGCACGAGGCGTAACAGTAGCGGCAGTCCTTGAAGTTGCGCGCGAGGCGAGCGGTCTGGACGGCTTCGGCCTGGTCGCCGTCCAGAAGGCCGGGCTTGCACGTCGAGTAGCCATTTCGACAGGCCGAGTAGTTGCGTGCCCGCGCCGCCTGCTCGACGACCTCGAGTTGTTCCTTCGTCAGGTCGCCCGGTTTACAGGAAGCGTAGCCGACGCGGCAGGCGAAGAAGTTTCGTTCGCCCTGCTCCTGGGCGAAGGCGGGCGCGGCGCCGAAGGTGACCAGCAGGAGGAAGGGGAAGAGTTGTCGCCTCATGCCGAGAAAGTACGTCCGACCCTCCGAACGAGTCAAGGGCCGTCCGCGGCCCGTGACGTTCGTCACTGCATGAACGACTCACGCGCCAGGATCTTGGTCTCGACCAGATCGGCGGTACTGAGGCCGAGACTTTCCGCGATCTTCCGCACGAAGTATTCCTCGTGCCCCGCGAGGTCGGCATCGGCGAACGCCAATTGCCACAGACTCGTGACCACGCTCTTGAGTTGAACCGGCGTACAGCGCTCCTTGAGGGCTTTCAAGAGCTGGGGCAGGGGAGTCTTCACGTGTTTCTCCGCGAGGCGGATCAAGGTCACCGCGTCCGGACCATCGATGCGCAGGGAGGTCGCGACCGCGTGGATCAAGGCCTGGTGTTCGTCGTGCTTCGACTCCCGGTCGGCGGCGATCATCTGCAGAAACAGGATCGCGGTGGCGAGTTGAAGGCGGCGTCCCGGGACCGCGTCGCCTTCGTCCGGCAGCGGCGGAGCCGTCGATTCGCGGGTTTCGAAGAACTCGCGGATCGCGCTCAGCAGGGCGCCCTCGATTTCGGAGCAATGGGGAACGGGTGGCATGAGGCGTATGGCCCGGACGGTACGCGAGGTCCACGAGCCTCGTCAAGGAAGGGAACGCTCTCAGTTGCGCGCGGCGAGAAACTCCACGAAACGCTTGAAGAGCTGGGTCTGGTAACGCATGCGGTTCCAGGCGAGCGCGATCGTGCGGCTGGGCTTGTCGCCTGCGAGGGATCGGTAAACGCGGCCCTCATCGCGGCCCTTCGGCACGGCCATCGCGGGCACGAGCGAAACCCCCTGACCGAGGCGCACGAGTTCGAGCACGGTCAGGAGCTGATGGCTCTTTGCGGTGACGAGGGGCGAGGCTGAGTGGCGCGCGCAGAAGCTCATGGTGTTGCCGGTGAGGCAGTGCGCTTCGTTCAGCACCACGAAGGGCTCGAGGACGAGGTCCTTCAGGCTCACCTTCGCCTTCGCGGCGAGAGCATGACGGCTCGGGAGCACGGCGAGGAGTTCCTCGGTG
>CAZBTT010000468.1:0-4352 GCA_964494295.1 uncultured Acidobacteriota bacterium | reverse complement strand
AATTCGGGCGTGAGCTCCGGGGTGACCGACACCACATCCATACGGGATGAGAGGTTACAGTGTGCATCCGTCCGATATGCTCTCCTGGCCGGGCCCTGCCTTCACATGTTCATCTCCCTCCTCCTCTTAGCCCTCGTTCCGCCCGAATTGTCCCTTTCGGGCGTGGTTCTGGCCCGATCTGGGCGGCACGCCGCCCTCCTCGTCTCGGAAGGACGGATGCGGTCGGTGGTGGCGGGCGATCGCGCATTCGGCTGCGAGGTCGGGGCCATTCGAGCCGAGGCCGCCGAGATCGTTTGCGGCGGCGAGCGGCGGACCCTCAGCCTGGCGCCTTCCGATCCGCCGGCGGTTCGCAGAGTCTCCCCGACCCCGGGCCGCGAGGAGCCCGAAGCCGACCTGACCCTCACCCGGGCGGACCTCGAGGCGCGGCTCGACCGGGAGATGTCGCGTCTGATGACGGAGACGACACTCATCCCGGTGACATCCCGCGGCCAGGTCGCGGGTTTCACACTTTCGCGAATCCCCGCCGGAACCATTCTCGAGACCATCGGCCTCAAGGCCGGCGACGTTCTGGTGAGTGTGAACGAGACGCCGGTGGACAGTTTCACCACGCTGGTGGGCCTCTGGCCCCGGTTGCAGAGCACCGGCGCGGTGCGCGCCCAGATCCTTCGCGACGGGAAACCCGTCGACATCTCGGTCAGCATCAAGTGAGCGGAACCAGAGGCGCATTGGCCAAAGGATGAATCCTCTCAACTGGCAGGAGACCTTCGACAGCGTCGGTCTGCTCTACGTTCTCGAGTCCGCGCCCTTCGCCGCGTCCATAGCGGTGGACGAAAAATTCGTCTGGTGCAACGAGGCATTTCTAGCCCTCGTCCGCGCCAGGGACCGAAGCGATGTGATTGGCCGGGCCAATCACAGTTTTCTCGACCCTCAGTACCTCGAAGCGGCCCAGGAGCGCGTGTCCCGCCTCTATCGGGGCGAATCCAATCCGCCCATGGAGATGCGGCTCGTCCGTCTCGATGGCACACATGTTTACGCGGAGATACGGTCGGTTCCGTTCGAGGCCCGCGGCAAGCGGGCTTACATCGTCCTCTCCGCGGACGTGACCGACCGGCGTGCCACCGAACAGGCGCTTCGCGACAGCGAGGCCCGCTACCGGAGCCTCGTCGAGAACACGCCCGACGGCATCCTCATCCACCGCGACGGCAAGCCGCTTTTCGCCAACAAGGCCCTGATCGAGATCGCGGGCGGCCATGGAGCGGAGGATCTGCTTTCGATGTCGGTCCCCGACTTCGTCTTCCCCGAGGACCTGGCGGCGGTGGCCGCGAGGACCGCCCGACTCGAAAAAGGTGAACCCACGGAGCCCCTGGTCCTGCGTTTCAAGCGCCTGGACGGACGGGTGGCGCTCGTGAAGGTCGACTCTCATCGCATCGAGTTCGAAGGGAAGCCCGCCCTCCGCGCCTTCATTCGTCCGATGACCGAGGCGATGATGGCCGAGCAGGCGCTCAAGGAGAGCGAAGAGCGTTATCGCCAGCTCGTCGACGCTTCGCCGGACGGCATCGCGGTGAGCCAGGAAGGAAAGCTCCTCCTGGTGAACCCCGCATACCTCAAGCTGCTGGGAGCCAACTCGATCGAGGACCTCCACGGCCAGAACCTCATCGAGCGGATCCACCCCGACTACCGCGACGTCGCGCTCGAACGCATGAAAGCGGTGCACCTGGGGCTCTCCGCTCCGCCCATCGAACAGAAAGCGATCCGGCTCGACGGATCCACCATCGACATCGAAGCGCAGAGCGAACCCATCATCTACGACAAGAAACCGGCAGCGCTCTCGATCCTGAGGAACATCTCGGAACGCAAGCGGGCCGAGCGGGCGCTGGTGGATTCGGAGCAGCGCTACCGCCAGTTGATCGAACTTCTCCCCGACCCCGTCTTCGTCCTCGATGGCGATCGGGTGGTTTTCTCGAACGCGGGCACGCGGAGACTTCTCGACCTTTCCCCGGAACTGGCCGATCAGCCGCTGGAGCTCATTCACCTGGCCCCCGAGGCGGACCGCGCCATCCTGCGCGACCTGATGGAGTCGGTGGCACTCGGACGGCGGCCGCGCACCTCCGAGATCAAGCTCAACCAGAACACAGGTCAGGTCCCCGTCGAGGTCCGCGCCGCCGCCATCGACGTGGGCGGAAGGCGGGGCGCGCTCATCATCGCGCGCGACCTCTCGCAGCGGCAGAAGGCCGAGGAGCTTCAGTCCGCCCTCTATCGCATCGCTCAGGCGGCCACGCGTTCGATCGGCCTCGAGGCCCTCTTCTCCGAACTCCACGACATCGTGGGCGAGCTCATGTACGCCAAGAACTTCTTCATCGGTCTGCTCGATGAAGAGGGCTCGCACCTCACCTTCCCCTACTTCGTCGACGAGAACGACTCCGCGCCGACCTCTCCGCTCCCCGTCGAGGACTCTCTGTCGGGATACGTGATCCGCTCGGGCGAACCGCTCCTTGCGGACCAGTCCATCATCGGGGAGCTCAAGAGGTCGCGGCAGGTGCGCACCTACGGACACCTTGCCTCGAGTTGGATCGGCGTCCCTCTGATCCGCGGCAACGCCACCTTCGGCATCCTCGTGGTGCAAAGCTACGACCCGGCCTTCCGGCACGGGCCCGCGGATCGCGACCTGCTGACCTTCGTTTCGGGCCACATCGCCGAAACCATCGAGCGCAAGCAGAAGGACGAGCAGATCCAGTCGCTCGCCTACATCGACTCGCTCACCGGGCTTCCGAACCGCTTTCTGTTCGACGATCGCCTCGACACTGCTCTCGCCCTCGCGGAGAGACACCGGACGCCGCTCGCCATTCTTTTCGTGGACCTCGACCGCTTCAAGCTCGTGAACGACACCCTCGGGCACAGCGTGGGCGACGGTGTGCTGCGGCTCGTCTCCAGCAGACTGGCCTCGTGCCTGCGCGAGTCCGACACGCTCGCGCGCCGCGGCGGCGACGAGTTCATCGCCATCCTGCCTGACACCGATCAGCGGGGCGCCACCAACGTGGCGCAAAAACTCGTGGACGCCCTGCGCGTGCCTTTGGACGCCGCGGGGAGCGAGGTCCTCGTCACCGCCAGTGTGGGGATCGCGATGTTTCCCGACAACGGCGCCGACCGCGAGACCCTCCTCAAATCGGCCGACCTCGCGATGTACGGGGCCAAGGAAATGGGCCGCGACACTCACCAGGTGTTCTCCTCGGCTCTGCGCGACGACGTGGAGCGACGGGTCTCGATGGAACGCGGCCTGCGCACCGCCATCGTGCGATCGAAACTCGCGGTCTACTTCCAGCCGATCATGGACATGAGCGCGGGCCGGCCGGTGGGGGTGGAAGCCCTGGTGCGCTGGCCGGACGAACGCGGCGGCGGGATGACCCAGCCCTCGGAGTTCATTCCCCTGGCCGAACACACCGGCCTCATCGTGCCTCTCGGGGAGTTCGTCCTCCGCGAAGCGGTGCAGGCTGTGAAGACGCTGCCGCGCCGGTCCTTCCAGCCCCTGACTCTCGCGATCAACGTCTCGGTCCGCCAGCTTTCAAATCTGTCGTTCGCCGACGAAGTGCTCGCCACCCTCGATGCCCTCGACTTCCCCGCCACGAGGCTGCACTTCGAGATCACCGAGACCGCGGCGTTGAGCGAAGGTCAGCTCATCGGCGATCAACTGCGGCGGCTCAAGAAGGCCGGGGCTTCCATCGCCATCGACGACTTCGGCGTCGGCTACTCGTCGCTCTCGCGCCTGCGTCAGATGCCTCTCGACATGTTGAAGATCGACGCTTCCTTCATCCGCGACATGATCGAGGACCCGGACGACGCCGCGATCGCCAACGCCGTCGTGTCCCTGAGCCGGGCCCTCAACATGAAGGTCGTGGCCGAGGGTGTTGAACGACTGGATCAGCAGAAGGCCCTTGAATCCTGGGGCTGCAGCCTGATGCAGGGCTACTTGTACTCGCGTCCGATTCCGATCGACGAACTCGCCGTCTGGCTCCGCCAGTTCTAGAAAACCGTCAAACCACGAGGATCCCCAATGGGCTTCGCCACCGACTGCATCCACGCCGGACAACATCCGGATCCCACCACGGGCGCCGTGATCACGCCGCTCTATCTCACCTCCACCTACGTGCAGGAAGGGATCGACAAGCACAAGGGCTTCGAGTACGGCCGAACCCAGAATCCCACGCGCTTCGCCCTCGAAGCGAATCTGGCGGCGCTCGAGGGGGGTGCGGGCGGCATCTGCTTCGCGTCGGGCCTCGCGACCACCAACGCGGTGATGTCGCTCGTGAAGCCGGGCCAGCGGGTGGTGGTGAGCGACAACGTTTATGGCGGCACCC
>CAZBTT010000467.1:0-4371 GCA_964494295.1 uncultured Acidobacteriota bacterium | reverse complement strand
CCAACACCCGGTTTCGCTTTCCGGCTTCTCCCTTTCTGGCCATCCTCGCCGGATTCGGTTTCGTGGGCTCGCTCACCGAGAAGAAGGCCGGCGCACAACCGTGGCGAGCAGGTAGCCGTGGCGACGAACCGCAGGAAGATGTCGGTCCAACCGCACAAACACGGAAACAAGCGGCGCCGTGACGCGCGTCAGTGGCCGGCAACGACAGTGACACCACAAGTCGAGCATTCGCAGCCAGCCCGGGATGAAGAGGATGGCGGGTTCAGCCACCACCTCAAAGCCCACGCTCTCCAGCAGGACGCGAATCTGACGCCTCGTAAAGGAGCGCTCGTAGCCATAGTCGTATAGACCAACGGCGCTGAGCGCGCTTACCAGCAGGGGACGGAGGAAAGGGTCATGCCGATTCGGCACACCGACGACGGCCCGGCCTCCAGGCTTGAGGACGCGGAAGATTTCCGCCGCCGCTCCCCGGGAGTCGGCAAAGTGCTCAATCGTTCCCATGGAGTAGATGAGATCGAACGCCGCGTCGTCAAAAGGCAGTTGACGCACATCGCCAAGAGCCGCACGGAGTCCCCCGCGTTCGAAGGCCGAGCGCGCGAGCTTCACCGTCGGTGCGGAGATGTCGGCGCCAAACACCTCCGCCCCCTGCTCGCGCACCCACTGCAGGATGCGGGTGTTCCTCGCCTCGTCCCAAAGGTCGGTCTTGAAGACCCTGCGGCCGTTCAGGTCGCCGAGGTGTTCCCTGAAAAGCCGGATCTCGTTGGCGCGGTAGAAGTCGGTGGAAGCGGCTCCCCCGAGGTCTGGAAACTGTTCACCGACGTCGTGCCAGAAGCGTTCGTAGGACCGCGAACGAGAGAGCGACGATACGGCAAACGCCAGAGCCAGCGGGACCACGATCGCCGCGCCACGGATGAGAAGTGTCGGGATCTGCGCGCCGCGGTGATGCGCGAACTCGCCCATGAGAATCAACAGGGCCAGCTGGACCGTGATCAACGCGGCCAGGGCCCCGAGGCTCCAGCGGATACTCACGCGGCGCGCGACCAGCAGGCCAACGAGAAGACCCAGCTGAAAAGCCGGCAGGATGACAAGCGCGCCCTGCTCGTCCCCGGGAAGGCTCAGGCTGGTCAGCGCATGTTGCGCCAGGGGACTCGCCAGGGAAGCGAGCGTCAGCAACCCTCGTACCAGGAGCGGCCCGGCGAGAATTCCCGCGGCGCAAGCGGCGAGAATCGATAGAACCGCCCGGCGGAGGACTTGACCTGCGGGCCCCTGCGAACCATTGCGCCAATAGATGGCAATGCCGATGCAGGCGACGCCGACTACGGCCTGTCTGAGACCATGCGCGAGGAAGAGAGGCCCTCCGAGGAACCAGACGGGTAGCGCGAGGACGAGCAGCCTTCCAACATTCAGGCCCACAAACAGCGGCAGCATGGCGAGAACGAAAAGCGCGCGGCGGGCTGGGGTGGACCGCACGGTGAGGGCGCCGGCGAGGGCGATCGGCATCAGCGGCGTCAGGACACACTCCGCAGTCACGAGGAAGCTCCCCTGAGAAGTCGAGAGGAGATTGCCCGACGCCGTAACACCATCGCCGAAGAGACGGAGGCTGAACGCAGCGAGCGCGGCGAGGGCGACAGCGCTCTCGGCCACCATGGAGCTGCGAGCGAGAAGCGGGGTCAACAAAGTGTAGATCGCGAGCAACACCCCCGCCACGAGCACGAACCGCGGCACTGGCCTTCCGCTCCATCGACGTCCCCTATCGTCGGCGGAAGGGGAACGCGTCCACCACCAGATCCAGCCGAATACACAAGCCGCCGCCCCAAGTTGAATGAGGAGCGGAAGCACGAAGAGGTGGAGCAGTTCAAAAGCCGACGTTTCCGCGGCACGCTCAAGAACTCCGATTCGGACGCTATTGAGTATGAGAATCCACGCAACACTGACGGCAACCGCCACGCATCTCCGGGCCCAGGCCACCGGGAATGCGAGCAGGGCGCCCGCGCACAACGCGATGAGATCGGCGCCGGCGCAATCCAGAGTGACGAGGACCCTGGGCGGGCCCGTGAGACCGTATCGGGCGATCGCCTCCTGAAATCCTGCCAGAGGCTCGAGGATGTGGGATCCCGCCCAGGTCGAGCGCAGGATCCCGAACAGCCCGAGCATCCACAAAGATGCCCCGACCAGGAACCGCAAGGCCGGTCGATCGCCGACGAGAGCGGGAAGCGGAGTCGCGGTCTCGCTCACAGACCCCTCGACCCGTGGCGCGTCCGCATCGCCCCGGCACGGCCATCGCCGCACCGCGATGGCCGTGGCGTGGGAGGCGTCAAAGAGCTACTCGGCGTGCCGCTGGCGCAGCCGGGTGTAACCGATGCCGGCGAGAAGAGCCGCGAGCACTAGGAAGAAGGCCCCTGGCATCGTGGGAACCGCCGGGGCGATGGTGATGGTGTAAGGACGTTCGGCGAAGCAGGCATTGGCAGCGGTCGCTCGAACGACGAAGGTGAACGTACCGGCCACGTTGGCCGTTCCCGAGATCTGCCCGGCGGCGGAGAGGATCAGCCCCCCGGGCAAAGCGCCCGACGTCACGCCGTAGGAGTACGGGGCGGTTCCGCCGCTGGCCGTGATCGTCTGGCTGTAAGCCACACCGAGCGGGCCGTTTGGCAGCGAAGTCGGGTCGAGCGTGATCGCGGGGCAGCCCGGGGGGGGCACCGCAGCCGGCGCGATCACAATGGTGTAGGGGCGATCGCCGAAGCATCCATTCGCGTCCGTCGCTCGCACCGTGAAGTTGAAGGTGCCGGCCGCCGTCGGAGTCCCCGCGAGCACGCCGCCCGCGGTCAGGGTCAGACCCCCCGGCAGCGCGCCGGCCGTCACGGCGAAGCTGTACGGAGCGAGTCCGCCGCTGCCCGTGAAGGTCTGGCTGTAGGCGACCGCGACCGTTCCGTTGGGTGTGGTCAAAGGCGCGAGGGTGATCGCGGGACACACAGGAGCTGGCGCGGTGGCGCAACCGCCGATCGTGTTGCCGCCGCCGCCGGCCATGGTCACAGCGCCGGATCCTGCGATGGCTCGACCGATCAGATTTGAACCACTGCCCACCGTGACGCTGGCGCTCGCGAAGACGTTTCCGCCGAAGCTGACACCGTTGAGGGTGGCGGAGCTGCCCACCTGCCAGAAGACGTTGCAGGGGTTGGCTCCCCCGGTGAAGTTCACCGTCGAGCCGACGTTCGCCGTCAAGGTGCTTCCGGTGATGAAGATGAAGTTGCCGGGTCCGTCAAGCGTGAGCGTGCCTCCGCCCGCGATGTCCGCGGTTCCGAGGGTGAACGAGTAGATCCCCGCGGTGCGGATGGTTCCGGCCATCTGGTCGGGAATCACGGTGCCTGGCCCCTGACTCAAAGCGACGAACGCCGCGGTGGCATTGGCCCGCGCCGTGGCGACCGTGCCGTCGCACACAACCGGACCATGCAGGATGAATGGGGGCGTCACGGTCGAGGGTGGAAAGTTCGTGACGGGGCAGGTCGGGAACGAACCGACATCCCCATTGACTATGGTTCCCGCGCCGGTTGAACCGCTGACTCCCGATCCGCCGAGAGCCGAAAACTGCTGGATGACGCCAAGAGGCGGGGCAACCTGGGCGGAAGCAAGAGACGCTCCCCAAAGGAGCGCGACGAGCGCCGCGCCGAGGCGGTGAGAGGAATTACGTTTCATGATGTTTCTTCTTTCGTTTCACGGTAGTTCTGTGACGTGCTGCGATCCGGCGGTCTGGAATGTTGGCGATCCGGCAAGGGGCGAACATCCCGAAAAGAGTTCGACGTCCGCGCCGACTGTGTGATTAACTTCCAGCGATCGTGCAAGGAATCCAACTTGGAACCGAATGGATCGTGGACGCGCACGGATGCGATCCTTCTTCCTTGCGAGCCTCGGCCACGCTGGTGCGGCTCTTCGCCCAGATCGTTGCGGAGATGAATCTGCGGCCCACGAGCGAGGCGGTCTGGCATGTCTTCCCGGGCGAAGGAGGGATCACCGGCGTACTCTTGCTGAGCGAGTCGCACCTCACGTGCCACACCTTCCCGGAGCGCGGTTTCGCTGCGTTCAACCTTTACTCCTGCCGTCCCTCTCAGGAGTGGCCCTGGGCCGACAGACTCAAAGTCGCGATCGGCGCAACGGAGGTTCAGATCCGGTCGATCCCCCGCGGAGGTCACAGCAACCTCCTTGGAGCCGACGGGTTGGCGTAAACAAGGCGCCTGGTAACTGCGGCGGAGAGACGGAGGGACAGCGCGGCCTTCGAAACGTGGGCCTTTCCCGAGGTCCAGGCGTGGGCTGTAGATGGGCGCCGGCCCCTTTCTTTGTGCCCTACCGAACCGACCGCCCAGGACGGGGCCCGTCAGC
>CAZBTT010000466.1:0-4388 GCA_964494295.1 uncultured Acidobacteriota bacterium | reverse complement strand
GTCGGCGCGGCCTTCCTGGCCGAGCTGAGAAAGCAGGTTGGCGGCGGCGCTGCGGAGAAGCGGATTCTTGAGTTCGAGAGCTTCGACGAGCAACGGTACAGCGCTCTCGTCTCGTCGGATTTCCAACACCCCGAGGACGGACTGGCGAATGGAGTTTGGACCCTCCCGCAGCTTGCGGGAGAGAACGCGAGTCGAGCGCACGCTGTTGAAGCGGGAAAGGGCCTGCAGCACCACTCGCGCGAGTTCGATGCGGTTGTCGTCCAGTATCGGCTCCGCCCGGTCGAAGTATTCGTCCTCATTCGCAACCGCGCAGAAACCGGTGGCGGCGGCGAGGGCTATGGCTTCGTTCGAATCGGACATCAGCGGAGCCAGGACCGCGGCGGCGCCGTGCGGGTCCTTCTCGGCGCAGGCCGGCGAGGAGAGATGCTGGATGGCGCGGAGTTTCTCGGCGGGATTCCCGACGCTGAGAACGGTCTTGAGATGAGGCGCCGCGTGCTGCGGCGCCATGGCCATGAGGACATCCATGGCTTCGATCCGGCCAGGGAAAGGCGGCTCGGCGATGAGTTTCCCGACCATGTCGAAGACCGTGCGTCCGCCGATCTTGCCGAGCGCCCTGGCCGCGGCCCCGCGCAACAAAGGCTCGGGCGCACGCAAGAGGCCTGCGAGTTCGCCATGGGCCTCCACGCTGTTCACCCGGGGGAGCGCCTCCACGAGCACGTTCCGCAGCGGCGCATCCGCGGTTCGAAGCGCGCGCACGAAGGGAAGGAAGAGGGACTTGTCGGTCCAGCCTTCCGTCACCGCGGCGAAGAGCTTCAAGCGCTTGGTGTGGCGGCCCGGATCCTTCTGGGAAAGGACGCGGTTCGAAACCACCTCGAGAAGTCTGAGCGCCTCGACGGACTTGACGGCTCGCGCCGCCTCGACGAAGGCCTTCTCGTCGGCCTCGCCTGCGAAGGCCCCTGCGGTGAAGGCGGGAAGGACGTCGCGTTCGTTCAAGCGCTTGCCGTTCTACCTGCTCGACTTGAGGCTTCCGCCCATCCCGTAGCCGATGGCGGCGGCGATCACGTTGAAGAGCGTGTTCCCCACGAGGCCGCCGGTTCGGGCCATCATCGCGGCCGCGAACGGCACGTCGGCGGTCTGGTTGAGGGCGGCGGGAGTGTTCCAGAAAGTGGTGATGCCGAGCATGTACGAAATCAGCGTGGAGGCGAACACCACGATCTGCGAGGTCAAGCCGATGAGCGCGCCCAGGACCAGCGCGTCCTTGATCTTGTAGCCCTCGAAGGCGCGCGCGAAGGCAGCGTGATGGGCGGAGGCGATGAGCGCCAGGGTCACCAGGCTGAAGACATGCGTGGTCTTCGCGTACTCGGCTCCCCCAAGCGACAGCCCCCAACGGCCAAGGGTGAAGAGGCCGAGCAGCCAGAAATAGAAGCCCATGAGCCTGAGGTGTCGTGACATGAAACGTCTCCTTATCGGGTGTGCGGGGAGTCTATGCGAGAAAAACTGAACCGAGTCGGATTCCCGTTCCGGGAGGCCCTTTCAAAGGCAAGGGCCGCGACCGCCAGGTCCTCGAACGCGACGCCACAGGACTTGAAGAGCGTGATCGCCTCGGGATCGCGGGCGGCTTGAGGGCGGCCGGGATCGAGCAGGGCGCCGAGTGTGGTCACGCGATCAACCACCCCGCCGACTTCGGCCTCGGCCATCTGCAGATCCCCGGCTTCGGCGAGCGTATCCGCGGTTTCGATCGCCAGCACCGAGGCGCGCGTCACGGCCTCGGTGTCAACTTCGCGGGTGTCCGGGGTGTGCACGCCGACCGGATTCACGTGGGTCCCCGGGGTCAGCCAACGACCCTCGAGCACGGGCTCGGTGGCCCCCGTGGCGGTGACGACGATGTCGCACCCCGCAGCCTCCTCCGGGGCCTCCGCCGCCGTCCACTTCGAAACCTGTCGGAGTTCGGGGCGGGAACGAAGCGATGCGACGAGAACCGCCGCGGCGGCCCTTCGCCGGGCCCAGATGACCACGGACTGGATCGGCCGCACCCCTGCCAGGAGACGCACATGGAATTCGGCCTGCGCGCCCGCGCCGAAAACTCCGAGCGTTGCCGCATCCGGGCGCGACAGAAGTTTGGTCGCCACCGCGGATACGGCGGCGGTTCGAATCAGAGTGAGATAGCCACCGTCCATCACGGCGAGGGGAACCCCCGTTTGCGGATCGAAAAGGGCGTAGAGGCCGGAGACGCTGGGCAGCCCGAGCGCGCCGTTTCCTGGAAACGAGGTGGCGAACTTCGCTCCAAGCGCCTCTGGCGACCCTCCGCCACTCGGCATCGCGAGCAGACTCCCCCTTCGGGTGCGGGCCGCGATCCTCCGCGGCGTGTCCCATTCCCCCAGATGATCGGCCCGGAAGGCGCCCTCGAGCGTGGCGATGACGGAGGACGGATCGAGGACGCGTTCGAGGTCCAAGCTCGAGAGAAGGAGGACATCCTGCATGGAAGGGCCGCGTTAGACTACCGTTCCCGTGGCCTCTCTTTGCATCTCGTTGACCGAAAGGTTGACTGTCGACCTCATCGACCGCATGTCCGACCTTTCCGGGCTCGCCGACATGTTCGAGATTCGCGGCGACCTCGTCAGCGACCTCGACCTCCTCACCATCCTCCGTGTGCGCACCAAGCCCCTGATCTTCACGGCGCGGGCGGCCTCTGAGGGCGGAAAGATGAAGGACGAGGATCCCAAGCGCCGGGCCCTGCTCCACGAAGCGGTGCGCCGCGGTTACGACTATGTCGATGTCGAATATCGAAGCGGCTTCTTCGACATCATGACCGAGAAGGCGGGCAAGGGGCTGATCGTTTCCTTCCACGACATGACCGGAACCCCCGCCGATCTGGAGACCTTGTACGACGGGATGAGCAAGACCGGTGCCGACATCGTGAAGATCGCGGTCAGCCCGAGGTCCATGTCGGACGTGGGCCGTCTCATGGAGCTCGTCCGCAGGCACGCGGGCACAGGCACACCGCTCATCGCGATCGCCCTCGGTCCCCTCGGGGCGGTCACAAGGATCGTGGGGCCGAAGTACGGGGCGCCTTTCGTCTACGCCTCCACCGGCAAAGGCCACGAAGCCGCGGCTGGTCAGATTCCCGCGGAGGAGATGGACACCCTCTACAACATCCGCGCGATCAATCCCCAGACGAAGATCTATGGTCTGCTCGGGGGGGACGTCGTGCGCAGCCTCTCCCCCGCGATCCACAACCGCGGCTTCGCGGAATCGGGCACGGACGCCGTCTTCGTGCCCCTGCAATCCGATTCGCTCGGCGCCTTTTTCCAGGCCTTCCCGCACCTCGGCCTCTCCGGCTTTTCGGTGACGCGTCCCTACAAGGTCGAAATTGTCGGGCGGATGCACGCGGTCGACGCCACGGTCGCGCAGTGCGGCAGCGTCAACACCGTGGTGGTTCATGACACCGGTCAGCTTCACGGCACGAGCAGCGATGGTCTCGGGGTGGTGACGCCGCTGCGGAAGCGCGGCGAGATCAAGGGCAAGCAGGTCATCATCCTCGGCGCGGGCGGCGCGGCGCGCGCCGCGGCCGTCGCTCTCGAAGAGCGGGGCGCGCGCGTCCGCATCCTGGCGAGGAATCGCGAGAAGGCCACCCAGGTGGGCGCCGAGGTCGGCTGCGCCGCGGGCGATCTCAATGTCCTGCTGAACACGCAGTGGGACATTCTGGTCAATGCCACGCCGGTGGGCGGCGGGTCCCTCGCCGAACAGACCCTGGTTCCCAAGGCCCTGTTGAAGAAGGGCGCGACGGTATTCGACATGGTCTACGATCCCCTCGAGACCCGCCTGCTCCGCGAGGCCGCGCAGCAGGGTTGCGTCGTAATCAGCGGCTTCGAAATGCTTCTCGCCCAGGCCGCCGCGCAGTTCGAGGTGTGGACCGGGGCCGAAGCGCCGGTCGAAGCCATGCGATCAGCCGCTCTCCTCCTCGCCCAGACCAGAAGCGCGTAGCGCTTTGATGAGCGGGCCACGCTCCAAGACGAGATCCCTCCGGTATTCCCGGCAGGAGATCTTCACCCCCATCGGCCGGGACGGCCAGGAGCGGCTGCGCGCGGCCCGCGTGGCGATCGTAGGTTGCGGCGCGCTCGGGTCCCAGCTCTCGGAAACCATGGTGCGCGCGGGTGTGGGCCTCGTCCGCCTGATCGACCGCGACATCGTGGAGGAATCGAACCTGCAGCGGCAGACCCTCTTCACCGAAGCGGATGCCGCCGCCCTGCGCCCCAAGGCTCTCGCCGCGAAAGCCCGCCTCGCGACCGTCAATTCCGACGTGGTCCTCGACGCGCGGGTCGAAGATCTCACCTGGGAGAACGCCCGCGAATTGCTCTCCGAGATCGACCTCTTCGTCGACGGCACCG
>CAZBTT010000465.1:0-4393 GCA_964494295.1 uncultured Acidobacteriota bacterium | reverse complement strand
CGGCAGGGCCTTCCTCTCGAAGAGGCGGTGGTGGAAGCGGGCGTTGTGCGCTTCCGGCCGATGTTGCTCACCGCAGCCGCAGTCGTCGCGGGCTCGTTCGTCATTCTGTTCGACCCCGGCTTCGATGGCCTCGCCATCAGCCTGATGGGAGGCGAGGTGGCGGCGACGCTCCTCTCCCGCATGGCCGTCCCCGTCGTCTACTACCTGATCGCCCGCCGCGGGCGAGCCAGGGAACTCAACCTTCAAGCACTGGCCGTATCCACATAACACTAGATAAGGAAGAACCCATGAACACCACCGTATCCCTGGACACCGAGCGCTACGCCCGGTGCATTGAGAACTCGAAGCGCATGCGCTGGGACATCGACAAGGACGTCATCCGCGGCCGTGCCTTGGACACGAGGCACGCGTTCCTGCCCGATGGCTTGTCCCTCGCGGACGAACTCGCCTTCCTGAGCGCGGATCAGAAGCGCTTTCTGAGTCAGGTGCAGGGCCGTACGTACGCGAACATGTTCGGACTGGTCGAGCGCTTCATCGGCGCGAAGATGCTGGAGGTGGGCCGCGACCACGGTCTTGGCGACCAGACGGCGCTCGAAGCGGTGGTTCGTTTCGCCGACGAGGAACTGAAGCATCAGGAGCTCTTCCGTCGTATCGAGATCCTGGCCGGTGCTCGCATGCCCGAGGGTTACAAGTTCATTCCTAAACCGAACGAGGTCGCGTCATTCGTCCTCGCCAAGTCCACCTGGGCGGTCCTCGCCCTGACGTGCCACATCGAGTTGTTCACGCTCGCGCACTACCGCGCCAGCATCGAAGGCGCCCAGGGGCTGTCGGATCTCTTCAAGGACGTGCTTCTGTACCACTGGCGTGAGGAATCGCAGCACGCCATCATCGATGAGATGGAGTGGGTGCGTGAGGACTCGAAGCTTGCGTCCGCCTCGGAATCGGATGCCGCCGTGGACGACTTCATCGAACTCGTGAAGGGCGTCGACGGCCTGCTGCAGGTCCAGGCGAAGGCCGACGCCTACTACTTCCTGAAGGCGAGCGCTCTGCCCGAAGAAGACGCGCGCGCCCAGAAGGTGAAGGACGCCATGCTCAAGGCCTATCGCTGGCAGTACATCGTTTCCGGGGCGATCCAGCCGAGGTTCCAGAAGACGCTTGGTGAGCTCACGACGTTCGCCCAGATGAAGCGAATCCAGTCGGCCCTGTCGCCCCTGATGTACGCCATGCCCGCGAAGAACGCGCTGGTCGGGAACACGCTGCACTAGCGTGTTGAGGATGCCTGGATCAAGAACCTCGAACGTGAGGACCGCGGACTCGAGGTTTGGCAGTATCCGTCTTGGACGCATGCCCCCTGAAGAGAGTCATGCGGTCTCGCTGATCCCCAACGCATTCGAGAGCGGCGTGACGTTCCCTGATGCCGCCGAAGCCTTCGGGCCGTTCCAGGCGGCGTCTGGAGGAATCAGGGCTACGCGGGATCTTGCTCCAACCGGTTTCTGAGCACGCCGATGCCGGTGATGTCGACTTCCACGATATCGCCGGCTTTCATGAAGATGGGCGGCTTGCGTGCGAAGCCGACGCCTGAGGGCGTGCCCGTCGCGATGATGTCACCCGGCGAAAGCGGTGTGAACGAGGACAGGTACTCGATCAACTGCGGGATCCGGAAGATCAGCTGGCTGGTGTCCGCGTCCTGAAGCACCTCGCCGTTGAGGCGGGTCTTGATGGCGAGGGTATGAGGGTCCGGGATCTGGTCCTTGGTGACCATCCACGGTCCCAAGGCGCCCGTGCGCGGGAAGTTCTTGCCGGCCGTGAACTGCGTGGTGTGCCGTTGCCAGTCGCGAATCGAGATGTCGTTGAAGCACGTATAGCCCGCGACGTGATCGAGAGCGCCCGCCGCGTCGATGTGACGCCCGCCTTTGCCGATGATCACCGCGAGTTCACACTCGTAATCCACCGCGGTCGAGACCGTGGGTTTGGGAACCCAGGCAGCCTGCCCATGAGCCACGAGGGTGTCGGTGAAGCGCAGAAAGATCGTGGGATGCTCCGAGACGCCCCGTCCCATTTCCTTCAGGTGGTCGGCGTAGTTCACGCCGATGCAGAAGATCTTTCCGGGGTTCGGGATCACGGGGAGGAACTGCGCCACCTCGAGAGGCATCCAGTCCTTTCCGGTCTCGATAAAGGGCGCAAGGCCCACGTGAGCGCCGCCCGCGATCAGGGACTTGAGATCGGGGAAACGGACGCCGAATTTCGGTCCGAGGTCCACCACGCGATCGCCGGTGACGCCGCCGTAGGTTGCCTTCCCATCCTTGATGAAGGACGCCAGTTTCATCGCCGTTCTCCCCTGCAAAGGCTCGTGATTCGAGCCAGGAAGGGGGAATCCTACGCGAGCCCCGTCCTGCCGGGGCCACCGCGCTCCGCGATCAAAACCGAAGGCTGACCCCGACCGTGCCTCCGAAGCGCTGCCGCCCGTTTCCGGAGAACTGGCCGGTCTGATTGAGGGCGAACTGCCCGGAGATCGTTCTTTGGAAAGCTGCCTCGGCAAAAGCCTCGACGTTTCCGTAGATCCGGGCGCGCAGTCCGACCGGCGCGGTGAAGTAGAAGAGGCTGCCGCTGTTCTGCGTGAAAGAGGTCTGGTCCTGACCGGTCCCCCGCAGGCCTCCTGGCGTCTGCGTCCCGTTTGTTGCCCCGGAGGGGGAGGGTCCGCTCGATCCGAAATACACCCCCGCGCCGCCGTAGACATAGACGCGGTCACCGATGGCGAAGGACCGCAGCAGGGTCGAGCCGAGAAACGCCTCGAATCCGTTGAAGTCCGAATAGCCCAGGCCGAGAGTGGGCCGGAGCGTCCAGTTCTCGCGGAACGTCCAGTTGAGGCTCATGCCGCTGTCGAGGCCGCTGCCCACATTGAGGGCCATTCCCTCGTCCTGAGCGGCGCTGAGGCAGGGGAGAAGGAGCAGAGAAAGTGCGAAAGGAGCGATGCGCATGGGACCTCCGTTGACGTTGCTTCAGATTCGCTCCGGGAGCGTCCGGTTCGAAGGACAGTCCCGAGAGAAAACCAGATCGTGCCCCGTTTAAGCAAAAACGGAGCCATGGTTCCGTCGTCCTGGATTGGTGAATGAGCTACGGCCGGTGACGATCCTTGAGCACACGGATGGCTTCACTCATGGGCAGGCCCCGGGAGCGGAGCAGGACAACAAGGTGGTACATGAGGTCCGCTGCTTCGCCAAGGAGCGCTTCGTCATCCTCGGTGACCGCGGCGAGGGCGGCTTCCACACCTTCTTCCCCCACCTTCTTGGCGATCCCCTTCGTCCCGGCATCGAAGAGATTCGCGGTGTAGCTGCCCGGTGGACGGTCGAGTTCGCGATCCCGGATGAAGGAGTCAAGGTCGGCCAGGAAATTCGATGGAGCGTTCGGGAAGCAGCTCACCGTCCCGTTGTGACAGGTCGGCCCCGCCGGGTTGGCGCTCACGAGCAGGGAGTCCTTGTCGCAGTCGGTGTCGACCGCGACCAGAGTCAGGCCGTTACCGCTGGTCTCACCCTTGGTCCAGAGGCGCTCCTTGCTTCGGCTCCAGAAGGTCACGTGACCGGTCTCGATTGTCGCCTCGAGGGCCTCCCGGTTCATGTAGCCGAGCATCAGGACCCGGCCGTTGTGGACGTCCTGGACCACTGCGGGGAGGAGGCCTCCCTGCTTTTCCCAGTCCAGTCCGTCGATCTCTTCAGGCGACATCACGCACCTCGATGTGTTGTTCACGCAGGTACTTCTTGAGCACGGGAATCGGCAACGCGCCGGTGTGGAACACGCTTGCGGCCAGGGCGGCGTCGACATCGGCTTCAAGGAACACCTGAGCGAAGTGAGCTGCTTCGCCCGCCCCTCCCGATGCCACCAGGGGAACGGGGCAGACCGCTCTCACCGCCTTCAGTTGCTCCAGGTCGTAGCCCTGTCGGGCGCCGTCCGCTGCCATGCAGTTTAGGACGATCTCGCCCGCTCCGAGAGAGAGAACTTCGCCGACCCAGTCGAGGGTCAGCCGATCGAGCGATCGCGTTTTGTGCGGGTCCCCGGTGTATTGGCGAACCCGCCACTCGCCATCCGGGTCGCGCAGAGAATCGATCCCGACCACCACGCACTGGACGCCGAACGCCTGGGCGAGTTCCGCCACAAGGGGCGGGCGTTCGAGGGCGGGCGAGTTGACCGAGATCTTGTCGGCGCCCGACCAGAGGACCGCGCGGGCGTCCTCGACCGATCGGATTCCTCCCGCCACGCAGAAGGGAATGTCGATGATCCGGGCCACCCGCTCGACCCACGCCCGGTCGACCGAACGGCCTTGCGGGCTTGCCGTGATGTCGTAGAACACGAGTTCGTCAGCGCCTTCATCGCGGTAGCGCAGGGCGAGATCCTCGAT
>CAZBTT010000464.1:2150-4404 GCA_964494295.1 uncultured Acidobacteriota bacterium | reverse complement strand
TTCGATCGAACGCCTTGTAAGCCCTCGTGATGGCTGCGCGGGCTGGCGATTCTGAGAACCTCGGCTGTTCCTCGGTGGCCCACCACAACGCGCAATCCCCTTCCGGAGCCGCGTCGTCCTCGCCGAGACTCCAAACCAGTCGGCTCTCAATCGGGTTCAGCACCGCCGGCTTAGCGGGCTGGATGGCGGTGGGGCAATAGTAGATGGCGGTAACGCCCGCCCGGTCCCGCAGGATCTGCCGGACAGCCGCGTATTCGGCGGCCGACTCGGGATTCGACTCCGGATAGATGAAGAGCGCGAACTTCTTGCCTCCCTCTTCGAGTTCGAGGGGGATCTCCATGATTCCTTCCGGAAACATCCGAAACTGCAACGCCCGCAGCGGCTGGACCGGAAGTCCCTTCGCCCGGAACCCCTCCAATAGAGAGATCAGGACCACCTTTACCCGTTGGGCTCGGTCCACCGGGTCAAGCATCGGCACCTCGACAGGCGGCCAATGGCGCGGCGCGTTGGAAGAGAGGGGGATGGCGCGGCTGAACAGACCCACAATGCGCTCCTTCAGAAAGAAGACTAACTTCAAACCGACCCAGGCGGCGCCGAGGTTGGGTCGCGAAGGTACGTGAAACAGGGGGAGTTTTGCCAGTGAAATCCCCACGATCTCCCGCGCATCGCGGGCCGCCCAGCATTAGAGGGGCTTCGGCGGAGCGCGCAACCCGTCCTCCTGCGACATAGGCACGGATAAGCTCGGCGGGTGTTGACATCCATAGCCTTCGATTCCCCTCGCGAGAGGCGGTTGGTGTGGACGCCACGTGCCCGAGCCCAGGTCTTGCCTTCCCTCGCACACCCGCCAATCCCCCGGGCGCGCCTAAGCCGCGATCAGGCCGTCGAGATATTGCGGCAGCCATTCGTGTGTGAGTGGAACGAAGCCGATTTGTGGGCGAAGGGCCTATCTCGTTCAGGGACGGCAACCTACTCCCGACGCGTGCTGGACGGAGCTGAAAGCGACGGCTCGGTAGAACTGGAGAGCGTGCGCGGCGCGATGCTTGGAATCGAAGGGCAGGGCTTTTCTTGGGAGGGGAGCGACGCGAGCCTCTACACGGGGGACTTCGCAGGAGGCGGTTGGGATCCGGCCTTGCGAGCTCAAGCGGCGCTGACATTCTGGGAGGCGATCGGCGGGCTGGCCTTTTCCTGTGCCGCGCTCGAGGCCTCCACTCGCCTCAGACTGACGTGCTCCCCAACCGGCCCACGTGACGACCAGGGGATGTGGCTTGTATCACGCGGACACCGTGACCCTACCGTGCCGTGGCCCGAGCCGTGGCTCCAGCTCCGGGCTCGGGTCGCTACCGCCAACGCCCAGGACCGGGCTACGGTCGAGACTTGGATTGAAAGCCAACGGCCTTCTATGCCTCCGGGCGGGCGGGCTCGCTGGTCATTTGTCTTCCCTGAACGCCGGGAGTGGACGGATGCCGACGCTAGAGAAGCGCCATCGGGAGCTCAGTGGCTGGGATTCTGGATTCTCCCAAATCTTCACGACCCAGTACTCGCTGCGGAAATCGCGGCGAAGACCATGCCCGAGCCCCGCATCGTCTATACGATGATGGCGAATCTGGGACTAGAGGCTTTGACTGCTGTCACCCGGATGCCTTGGGGCCGCCGCGACCAGCGCGCGCTTCTCGAAGCCATCAGTCACTTCGAGACGCCCGAGGCCGTTGCGTTCCTAATGAACTTCATGGGACAGTCGTCCAATGCCAGCCGCGTCGCCAGGTTCTTGAGGCGAGTACCAGAGTGGTCTTTGCCGGCGCTCGCTGCGGCTGCCCAGGCGGGCAGTAGCTCGGCAAGGCGAATGCTCGAGGCGCTGACGCGCCATCTGGCTCCCGAGTCCAATCCAGAAGCGCGCGGCCTTGACGCCGTGGCTCCAGGACTGCCCGCGGTCCTCCTTAACCCGTACCCTGAGCGAACAAAGCCGGCGAAACCCGCGGCGGATATCGCGAGGGATTTCCCCTCGACGGCACCGCACATCGTCGCCCTCGATGTCGTGCGCGAGCCGGGCACGGATTACGCCTGGGCTACCGAGCTTGGGAAACCCGCAGACGCGGCTGAGCGGATTCGGGAAGCCGCTCTCGAGCCGGAACGGAAAGGGGTTGTGGAACCGCGGATCCTTGCATTCCTGCCCCGCGATGAGGCTCTGAGACTCTGGACCACGCTCCCTCGGACTTTCTGGAGAATCGAGCGGCCCGAGGCATTTGGGAGCCTGATT
>CAZBTT010000464.1:0-2140 GCA_964494295.1 uncultured Acidobacteriota bacterium | reverse complement strand
GCGGGGGGCTCGGGGCTTTTGGACCACGTCCCCTTGGACTTTTGGGGGATTGGGGGGGCCCGGGGCATTGGAGGGCTTGATTGATCGTTTTGAGCTGGCCGCGATTGGCCCACTGCTGGGATGCCTGCCGCTATCGCCTACGCCATCACTGACTGCCCTCCAAGGAGCTTTCACACCCCAAGTAGCACGTTCGGTGGCATCGGTTCTCGTATCCACTGTGACCGCTCGACCGCTTGCTCTCGAGTGGCTCGCTCGTTTCGCGAATGCCGCTACGCTGGCCCTGATCCCCGATCTTGCCGGGTGTGGCGACGGGAAGGAACGCGCAAACGCCGCCGTCGCAGTCTCAAGCCTGATGTGGTACGGGCACAAGCCGGCTGTTGACGCCGCGTTCGATCTCCAAACTCCCGCGGTGAAAGGGCTCGCGCTCGAAAGTCTCTCGACCGATCCATTCCTTGCCCAGCAGTCTCGCATGCTGCCCGCCTTCTGGGCCCCTCGTGATTGGGCGACCCTCCGGACGAATGATGGAGGGGCTGTGGCCGAAAGGTGGGTTGACAACCTTGGTCGCATTCTCAGAACAGCGCCCCTCGGACTCCCCTCGCCCTCGATCACCTCCATCCGGGCTGCGCTCACCTCAGAGTCACTGTCGGCGTTCGGGAGGTCTGTCTTCCACTCGTGGCTTGGTGTGGGAATGCCCTCGGATGAAGTGTGGGCCCTGCATGCGGTGGGGCATCTGTGTGGAGACGAGATGGTGGACGAGTTGGTTCGACATGTTCACGAATGGCCAGTAAGCGGGCGCCCGGGATACGCGCTAACGGGCTTGGCGGTGCTGGCGCATATGGGGACGCAGGAGGCTCTGCTGGCAATACACCGCGTCTCCCAGCGCTTCAAGTCGAGGGGGCTAAGAGACCGCGCGGGGCGCGTCTTGTTCGAAGCCGCAGCCGCGCGGGGCATGTCGCGAGACGAGCTGGCTGATCGCCTCGTTCCCGATTTTGGGCTGGACCACCGTGGCCGGCTGACCCTCTCGTTCGGGGCTCGCCGGTTTCAGATCGGACTGACTTCGAAGCTGCTGCCGCTTGTGATGTCCGAGGACGGCGTCCCTATAAAGACCCTCCCGCCGGCGCGAAAAGGCGACGATGAAGCCGCTGTTGAAGGGGCGCACGCCCTTTGGAAGAGAGTGAAGCGGGAAGCCCGCGCGGTACTCACTCACGAGCGCCACCGTCTCGAATCCGCGATGTTGTCTGAACGCCGCTGGTCCATAGCCGATTTTGAGCGGTATCTGATCAGGCATCCCCTTCTCGGAGCGATTGCCCGTACCCTGGTGTGGTCGGCTCACAGTCCAAGCTCGCACGACGTCCACCTCTTCCGCGTCAGCGACTCGGCGGGTCCTACAAACGTGAACGACGAGGCGATCCACTTTGACGGCGCCTGGAGCATCGGCCTTCCCCATCCTGTCAATCTGGCTGAGGAGGACAGGTGGGCATGGTGCGAACATTTCCAGGCGCGCTCTCTCAGCCAAGCCTTCGCCCAACTCGAACGACCCGTATATCGGCTTGCTGCAGAGGCAGGGAGTGCGGTGGCCCTGAATGCGTACGAGAACGTCGACGTCCAATCGGCCCGCGTGCTGGGACTTGAGAGTCGGGGGTGGCGTCGATCGGGCGAGCAGAGTGGGAGCTGGGCCGCGATGATCAGACAGATTCCGAACTCCCGCACTCAAGCCGAATTCACACTGACGCCGGGGATCTTCGCGGTGATCTCCGAGTTCCCCACTCAGACTCTGGGGCCTGTCATGATCGGTCCCAGGCAGCGGGACTCCTGGGGAACCCCGGCTGAGCCGGTCCCGCTTGGCAAGATCTCGCAGATTGCGTACAGCGAGATCGTCCTCGACCTGTCCTGGTTGACCGAGGGGCGAGTTTCCTCGATCGTGTAAGGGTGGAACCTCCCTCCCGGTCCCCGGGCGCGCTCGCGCAGTGCCGGCCGGCTGCCTGCTAGTTTCTTAGGGGAAGAATCTCTCTCCGGGAAGACCATTGGCGGCCCGAGCCTGCCCGGTTCCCTGCCCCTACCTAACCTCTCGCTTTCCAATCCGCCAGCGCCTTCGCTTCGATTTCAGGTGTGATGATGAAGCGGGGCTTGGCGCGACGTT
>CAZBTT010000463.1:0-4432 GCA_964494295.1 uncultured Acidobacteriota bacterium | reverse complement strand
GCCTCAACGAACGCCACTACGGCGCGTTGCAAGGCCTGAACAAGGCGGAGATGGCGGCAAAGCCCGGCGAGGCGGAGGTTGAAATCGGGGCGCCGGTCCCGGGGGAACACCCGAAGACGACACTGACCCGCCTGGGCTTCGAGGTCACCGAGCCCGACGCCGAGGCCGCGGCCCATCTCGGCACGAGTCGCATCTTTGATGTCCTGGTCCCCACCTGGCGCGGCGACTGCGCGCGCGAAGTGGACCTCATCGAGGAAGTCGCGCGTCATTACGGCCTGATGAAGATCGTGCGCACGGTGCCGGCTTCGCGTCGCGCCGCCGGACTCACCGCCGCCCAGACCACCGAACGGCAGTTGAAGTCCCTTCTCTCCGGCCTCGGATATCGCGAAGTGCTTCAGCTCAACTTCGTGTCGTCCGCGAAATGCGATCCGTCTTCGGGACCGCTCGTGAAGATCGCGAATCCGCTTTCCGTCGAGCAGGACGCACTCCGGACCTCGCTCGTGATGCCCGGTCTGCTGGAAGCGCTCGAACGCAACCAGCGCCACGGCGTCCGCAACCTCCAGTTCTTCGAACTGGGCCGGACGTTCGCGCCTTCTCCCGACGGTCCGACCGAAACGCCGCGTCTCGCCCTGCTCCTCTCGGGGGCGACGCCGCGCGGGTGGGCGGGAAAATCAAGGGCCCTCGATTTCTTCGACCTCAAGGAGACGGTCGAAGAGGTCCTCCGCCGGCATTCGAGCCGCGCCGTGACCTTGTCCCCGGAGAACGCTCCGCCCTTCCTTCATCCCGGACGCAGCGCGGTGATCCGGCTCGACGGTGTCACGTGCGGCTATCTTGGCGAAGTCCATCCCGACACGGTCGCCGCCTTCTCGCTAAAGGACCGCCCGGTGGTGGCCGAGATCCCGCTCGATGCGCTGGGCTCGCGCGCCGCCCTCGCCTTCGCCTCGTTCTCGCGCTATCCCGAGGTCGTCCGCGACTTGTCGATCCTCGCTCCCGCCAGCGCCCGCGCCACCGAGATCACCGCTCTCGCCCGAACGAAGGCCGGCGCCATCGCCCGCAGCGTCGATCTCATCGATCGGTTCGAGGGCCAGGGCGTCCCCGCGGGGCAGGTGAGCCTCACCCTTTCGTTCGTGTTCCAGGACAATGCCCGGACGCTCTCGAGCGAAGAGGTGGAAAGCGCCATGGAGGCGGTGAGGGCGAGTTTTTCGGAGTTGGGCTATACCACCCGCGGACTGGCCTAAGATTTGACCTCACAACGCAGTCTGATCGGCGATACAGGAGAAGGAATGCAGGACAGCTTCGACATTCTTGAAGAGAAGGTCAAAAAGGCGGCGGAGCTCGTGAAGAAGCTGCGCAAGGACAACAAGAGCCTCGACGACCAGCTCAAGGAAAACAAGGCGAAGCTCGCCGAGGCCGAGAGAAAGCTTTCCGCCCTCGAAGCGCAGATCGGCGATGTGGCGGGCGATGCCGCGAAAGTCGAAAATCTCACCGCCGAACTCGAGGCGCTCAAGAACGAGCAGGAGCAGGTCCGCACCCGGGTGGCGAAGATCGTCACGTTGCTGGAGAGTCTGGACTAACCCCTGAGCAGCATCACCATGGCCCCCAAACCCAAGCGCGTCGAGATCGACATCTTCGGCCAGACATTCTCGCTGATCGCCGAGGACGAAGCGCGCCTGCAGGAAGTGGCGAAGCATGTGGACGCGCAGATGAAGGAACTGTCCCAGTCGACCGCCACCATCGACTCGTTCCGGCTGGCCGTTCTCGCCGCCCTCAACATCGCGAACGACCGTTTCGATCTCGCGGACCGGCTGGCCAGCAAGGAGAACGCGGTGCAGGCGCAGTTCGAGGCGATGAACGCCAAGGCCGCGCGCATCTCAGTCGAGCTCGACGAAGCCCTGCGCTAAAAAGAAAAAGGACGCGGCGTAAAGCCGCGTCCCTCTCGCGTCGGTAGTCTTAAAACCCGCGCTTTTGAGCGCGCACGTTGCGGCGGGGGCCCTTGCGTTCCCCGCCACCACCGCCACGGCCGTACGGACGGCCACCGCCGCCACCCGCGCCGTAGCCGCCACCGCCACCGCCGCCATAACCACCACCACCGCCGCCGCCACCGAAGGGACGGCCGCCGCCACCGCCGCCACCACCCGCGGGACGGGGCTTCTGCTCTTCAGCCTCGTTCACGCGAAGGGCGCGGCCGCCGAGGTCCATGCCGTTGAACTTCTCAGTGGCCTTCACCGCGTCTTCCGCATTTTCGAAGTCGACAAACGCGAAGCCGCGAGGGCGACCCGTCATCCGATCCGTCGGGAGGAAGACTTCGCGAATTGCGCCGGCCTGTGAGAACAGGTCGCGAATCTCGTCCGCGGTGGTCTTGAAGTTGAGGTTGCCGACAAACAGTTTCGAGCCCACCGTGCGATCTTCTTTCTGGGAAAACGCCCCACAGCCTGATTGCTGTTCTTAAGGGGTTAGGTCCAACAGGTATTGTATCCCCAATCCCTTCCCTGAGATGGAGACGCCCTTGACCGAGGATACCCGCACCTTCAACCTGCTGCTCGACGAAGGCTTCAGCAAAGCCGCGTGGCACGGCCCCAATCTGCTCGGGTCTTTGCGGGGACTGACCCTGCCCCAGCTTCTTTTCCGGCCGCGAAAGGAAGGGCACAACATCTGGGAACTCGCGGTCCACTGCGCGTATTGGAAGTACGCGGTCAGGAACCGCCTGAACGAGGGCAAGCGGAACACCTTCCCACTCGAGGGAAGCAACTTCTTCCCGCGGAACCGGGGCCTGACCCTCGACGACTGGAAAAGGGACCTCGCCCTCCTCAAACAGCAACACAGCCTGCTCAAGGCCGCGATCGCAGCGCTCGATCCCGGGACCTTCGATTCGAGAGTAGCGCGTTCGCGACATACCGTGAGGCGCACGGTCCTCGGCATCGCCGCCCACGACATCTACCACGCGGGACAGATCGGCCTGCTGAAGCGGATGGCCCCCGGCGCCTGAAGAGTAGGAACCGCACTGCCTGGGTCGGTACAATGCGGGCATGACGCGCTTAGCTCTGGTCGCCGTACTCCTCCTTCAGGGGGGGATGCAGCCGATGACGCCTTCCCTGATGACCTCGCAGCACTTCGAGGTGACCGCGGCCTACGAAGCCCCGGCGAAAAAAGGCGCGCCCGGGAACCTCGTGTTCGAGTTCAAACAGAAGGACCCCGACGTCTACATCAACGAAGAGCCCGCCCCGCGGATCAAGTTCGCCGCCGGCGCGCCGCTCGTGGCTCCTCCGCCGCCGAAGGGCTCGGGAGTCATTCCCGACCCCGCGAATGTGAAGTATCTCGACCTCTCGAAGCCGGTGCGCTTCGCGGTGACCCCGGCGCCGGATGCGGCCAAGGGAATGAGCCGGGTGAAGACCACACTGTCGTACTTCTATTGCTCGAAGCGTGAGAACTGGTGCCGCAAGGGCACGGCGGACTTCGACCTCGCCGTCGTCCTCCCGTAGCGCCTAAGTGATCCTCGCCTTCCAGTCGGAACTCACGGCGCGAATCCGCCAGACCGTGGCGGAGACTTTTGGCGTCACCCTCGACGAGATCCTCGTTCAGACCACGCCGAAACTCGATCTGGGCGACATGGCGCTGCCCCTCGCGTTCGACCTCGCCAAGAAGATCGGGCGCAAGCCGCGCGAGATCGCCCAGGAGCTGGCGCCGAAACTGACCAGCCTCGAAGGAGTTTCGCGCGCCGATGTCGCGGGCGGAGGTTTCATCAACCTCTTCCTCGACCGGAGCGCTTTCACCACGCGGCTCGCCACGGCAATCACCGCCCCGCCGCCACGCGAGAAGCGCCCCGGCCGGGTGATCGTCGAGCACACGAGCATCAATCCCAACAAGGCCGCCCACATCGGCCATGTCCGCAATTCCATCCTCGGCGATACCTTCGTCCGGCTGCTCCAGGCGCGCGGGCACGAGGTCCTGACCCAGAACTACATCGACGACACCGGTGTGCAGGTGGCGGACGTCATCGTCGGCTTCGAGCAGCTCGAGAAGAAGTCGCTCGCCGACGTGCAGGCGCTCGACCACCGTTTCGACTATTACTGCTGGGATCTCTACGCCCGCGTGTTCGAGTGGTACGGCGAGGACAAAGAGCGGAAGGCGCTGCAGGCCGCGACCCTGCACGCGATCGAAAAGCACGAGGGGCCGACCGCCAAACTCGGCGAGTACGTGGCCGCCCGGATCGTCCGCGCGCACCTCGCGACGATGGCTCGCCTCGACATCGGCTACGACCTCCTGGTGCGCGAATCCGACATCCTCCGCCAGCATTTCTGGGCGAAGGCCAATGACCTCCTGAAGGAAACGAAGGCGATCGAGTTCGAAAACGAAGGCAAAGCCAAAGGCTGCTGGGTTCTCAAGATGGACGCGACGGACGGCGGCATCGATGAAAACAAGATAATCGTCCGGA
>CAZBTT010000462.1:0-4450 GCA_964494295.1 uncultured Acidobacteriota bacterium | reverse complement strand
CGAAGCTGATCGCCCCGTACGGTGTGAAGTTCGACTTCCTCGATCTCTCCGATGCCGCGGCTTTCGAGAAGACCGCGGGCGATTTCCATCTGCTGTGGCTCGAGACGCCCACCAATCCGATGATGAAGATCTGCGACATCAAGGCCCTCGCTGCCATCGCCCACAAGAAGGGCGCGCGCCTCGTCGTCGACAACACCTTCATGAGTCCGTTCTTCCAGCGGCCGCTCAGCCTCGGCGCCGACCTCGTGGTGCACTCGACCACGAAGTTCCTGAACGGCCATTCCGACAGCATCGGCGGCGTCGCGGTCTGCAAGAGCGAAGACGACGTGAAGTGGCTGAAGTTCGTCCAGAACGCCCAGGGGGCCATCCTCTCGCCCCTCGACTCCTTTCTCGTCATGCGCGGCACGAAGACGCTGGCCGTGCGGATGCCCCGGCATGAAGAAAACGCCCGTGTGGTCGCGGACTTCCTGCGCGGCGAGAAGAAGGTGCAAAAGGTGTTCTGGCCGGGCTTCGAGGATCATCCGGGTCATGCGATTCACAAGAGCCAGGCTTCGGGCTTCGGCGCGTTGATCTCGTTCGAGTTGGGCTCGCTCGCGGCCGCGGCGCGTTTCGCGCCCAAACTCAGCCTCTGCTCCCTGGGCGAGAGCCTCGGCGGCGTCGAGACGCTCGTCTGCCATCCCGCGAAGATGACGCATGCGGGCTACACCCAGCCGGAACGCGACGCCCTCGGCATCACCGATGGCCTGGTTCGAATCTCGGTGGGCATCGAAGACGCCGCCGACATCGTGAAGGACCTGGCGGCCGCCCTCGCCGCGGTGTAGCAGCTACTCGCACCTCATCCGCGGGTTTCTCGTTCCGCCAGCGGCAGCGTGAAACAAAACGTCGTGCCCGAGAGCCGCCCGTCGGACTCGATCCAGATGCGCCCGCCGTGCAGCTCCACGATCCGCTTCACCAGCGCAAGTCCCACCCCGGTTCCCTCGCCCTTCGGATCCAGTTTGTCGAAGAGTCCGAATACCCGCTCTCCGTGCTGCGGGTCGATTCCGATCCCGTTGTCGCGCACGAAGATCACGGTCTCCTCGCCCTCGCGGCGCGAGCCGATTTCGATCCGGGGTTGCTTCTGATCGCCCATGAACTTGGCCGCGTTGTCGAGGAGATTCTGGAGCACCTCGAGCAGACGCAGGCGATCGCCCTGGACCACCGGTAAACCTGGAAGGGTGACGACGTCGATACCACGGCCGACGAGCCGGCCCGAGACGATGTCTTTCGCCTCTTCGGCGAGTTCTTCCAGCGAAACTCTCTCCGAAGGACCAAGAACGTGGCCGATGCGGGAAAGTTCCAGGAGGTCCTTGAGCAGCCGGTCCATCTTCACGGCCGCCCGCCGGATCCTCTCGACGTCCTCACGCAGCGCCTGAAGATCGCCCCTCCCCGCGGCCTCCTCGACGTGAGTGAGGTAGGAGCCGATGGTGACAAGGGGGCTTCGGAGATCGTGCGACGCGGTGTAGGTGAAACGCTCCAGTTCGGCGTTCTTGGCTTCGAGCGCCTGGATCAGCGCCTCGCGTTCGGCTTCGGATCGCCGCCGCTCGGTAACGTCGCGGCCGATGACCAGACGGGTGAGCGGCGCGCCGGGCTCTTCGGGCCGGTCGATGTTCATGGCGACGATGTCGAGGTCGACGCGTTTTCCATCGCTGCGCACAACCACCAGACCCGAGGGTCCGGCCGAGGCACCGTCGGCGCGGGGCACGTACTGCTCCCGGAGTTCGGGCGGGGCGAAATCGAGGACGTGGCGGCCCACGATCTCGTCCGGGCTGTTGTACCCAAGCAAGCGTGCGGTGGCGGGATTGGCGAACGTGATCCGGCCCGCGGTGTGGACGAAGATCGCGTCCGGCGCAAGGTTGAGGAGACTCGAGTACCTCATCTCGCTTTCCTGCAGCGCCGCCATCAGACGGCGGCGACGGTAGAGCGTGATGAGGAGCCGGGCCCCGAAGCACGCGACCGAAGCGAACACCGCGACAAACGCCACCATGGGTTCGCTTCGGGCCATGGGCACGGCCAGCGCGAGCGTGATGAGAGGGAGCAACGCCGGAGCCCAGGTCACGACGGGGAGGCCCTTCCCAGTCTCTTCGGGGACGTGTTTTTCCTTCCAGAAAGCGGCGAGCAGAACGCCCAGGACGAGGCTCGCGGTGAAGGTCAGATCCGCCCAGTCACCGGTCCGAAGGACACGGACCCGAAAGGTGTAGTTGTAGAAGCTCGAACTGAGGGCGTAGGCGAGCAGATACGGCGTAACCCAGGCGGCCAGCGCGCGCTCGTCCGGTCTTCGTGAGAGTCGACTGCGGATCAGGAACGCGATGAACAGCGACCAGTTCTCCACATCCGAGAGGTCGAAGAAGCCCCAGATGTAGAGGAGGGTCAGCCCCTGCCACTGGCCGCCGGGCAGAAAGTAGAGGTCAAAATAGAAGAGGAGAAAGAGGATGCCCACCTGCGCCGCATCCAGGATGCGCTGCCAGTCATGACCTCCCGTGGTTTCCTCCTCGTGAGCGATGAGCAACGCCATGACCAGAGGCGCTCCGTAAAGCCGGAAGAAAAAATGCGTCCACGAGGGCTGCGGCACACGCTGGCCCAGCCAGTTCTCGTGGTAGGTGTAGGTGATCTGCCCAAGCGTCCAGATCGCGAAAGCCACCGCGACGAGCACCCAGAATTTCCGCGCGAGGCCCCGCGACCGGTTCGAGGCCCCAAGACACGCCAGGGCGGCGAGCAGACTGGCGGTGAACTGGAGGACATTCGATACGAGCGACCCGCGGGGGCTCGTGCCAAGAAAGGTGACCGACAGAACGTGCAGTCCCAGGACCAGGAGGGATACGGCGATCCAGGGTCGCGTTGCCATCTCGCGAGGGATCATAGGTCGCAACTCGCGGGTGGGCACGCGCAAGCCGGCGGCTGAGTCCATCGGACGGCGGTCCGTCGAAGCCCGGTGGCTGAGTCCATCGGACGGCGGTCCGTCGAAGCCTACCTCCTGGAAATTAGCCACGCACCGGCGAGGCACACGGCGCAGCCCAGGACCGACACCACCGACACGGATTCGTCGCGAACGATCACGCCCAGGGCTAGGGCCACCACCGGGATCAGGAAGGTCGTGCCGGATGCGGTTGAGGCGCCGAAAACCCCCGCGGCTTTCGCCATCATGACCTGGGCGAGGGCGGTGCCGAGGGCGCCGAGCGCGAACATGGAGAGAGCGGCGCGCAACGTCCACTGAGCGTTGAGGAGATCCGGCAGACCCAGCGGCGCGGTGAGCAGCAAGGCGATGCCGAGCGCGCGGAAGATCACCGGCAGGCCGCCGTAGCTTTGCTGGAGCGGTCGAGCGAGATTCAAAGCGACGCCGTAGGACGCGAGGGCCGCAAGCACGAGCAGGATGCCGGTAACGCTGCTGTGGCCGTCGTCGAGCCCGGGCAGGGCGATCAGAACCGCGCCGCTCATGCCCACGACGAGGCCGAGCAGGACTTTTCGCGAGGGCCGCTGCCGGGCGAGGAAGGACGCGACGATGACCACGAAGATCGGGTTGGCGCCATTGAGCATGCCGGTGAGAGCGGAGCTGATCCTCTGTTCCGCGAACGGGAACATGCTCAGGGGAAAGGCCATCCAGAGCAGGCCCACCCACGCGATCGGCCTCCACGCCTCGCGCGGCACGGCGCGCCGCGCCGCCGGGACGAGAGCGAGGGTCACGAACCCGATGAGGATGCGCAGAAACGTAATCCCGTTCGGGGCGAGGGCCTGGAGACCTTCCGCGATGAAAAGAAACGAGGCGCCCCAGATCAGGCCCGGGCCGGCGAGGAGGAGCCAGTCGGCGGGTGAGGACGGGGCGCGGGCCGGGGACATAAACGGGCGAGATTACGTCTCGCGGCGTATTGAGGCGAACCGGCTGGTGGTTGGAGGACGGGGTTGCTTCGTGGCCCAAGGCCAGGCTTTCGCCCTGCCCTGCGGGCAGCGCTTCGCGCTCGGTCGCTCCTCGATGGCCTCCTCGCAATGACGACCAATCCCCGGCCTTGGTGGTGGCTCGAAGCAATAGGTTCTAGAGTTGTTTATCATGTGTTTCATAGGCATGACCTATCTCTCAGAAAAGGAGAAATGCCCGGGATGGAGATGCACCAGCTTCGTTACTTCGCCAAAGTCGCCGACCTCGGCAACGTGACGCGCGCGGCCGAGGCCTGTCATGTCTCCCAGCCTTCCTTGAGCCAGCAGATCGCGAAGCTCGAACGGGAACTCGGCCAGCCGCTGTTCGAGCGACTGGGCCGCGGCGTCCGCCTGACCGAAGCGGGCAAGCTGTTCAAGCGCTACTCCGACCAGATTCTGAGCCTCACCGAAGACGCGCGTACCCGCGTATCCGACGAGCCCGACTCCGGCCGGATCACCCTGGCCGCGATTCCGACGGTGGCGCCTTACTACCTCCCCGGAGTCC
>CAZBTT010000461.1:0-4452 GCA_964494295.1 uncultured Acidobacteriota bacterium | reverse complement strand
ACGTCTTCTACCCGATGGGCTGGGACGACAACGGCCTGCCCACCGAGCGCCGCGTGCAGAACTACTTCCACGTCCGCTGCGAACCCGGGGCCGAGCCGGTCGATGTCAGCAAGCTCGAGCCGCCTGACGACGCGGCGAGAAAACACCCGCCCAAAAAACTCCAGCGCGGCGCATTCATCGATCTGTGCGTGCGCCTGACCGCGGAAGACGAGAAAGCGTTCAAAGCCCTCTGGCAGAGGCTGGGCCTCTCCGTCGACTGGTCGCAGGAGTACTCGACGATCAGCGAGCACTCGCGCCGCATCGCCCAGCTTTCGTTCATCGATCTGTTCGAGAAGAAACACGTTTACACGCACGAAGCCCCCACGATGTGGGACGTCGATTTCAAGACCGCGGTGGCGCAGGCCGAGGTGGAAGACCGGCCCATGCGGGGCGCATTCCACAAGATCCGCTTCGGGGTCCTTGGCGGAGGCGATTTCACCATCGCCACCACGCGGCCCGAACTCCTGCCCGCCTGCGTGGCGGTGGCCACCCATCCCGACGACGAGCGCTACAAAGCGCTCATCGGGAAGAACGCGATCACACCCCTCTTCCGTGCACCCGTGCCGATTTTCGCCTCGCCTCTGGTGGATCCCTCGAAGGGCACCGGCATTCTCATGGTCTGCACCTTCGGCGACGCCACCGACGTCTTGTGGTGGCGCGAGGAGAACCTGCCCCTGCGGCAGACGATCGGACGCGACGGGCGGATGGCGCACGTCGAATTCGGGACCGCTGCGTTTCCCTCGCTCGACGCCGCCGCGGCGAATGCGGTGTACGCGACCATCCTCGGCAAGTCGATGTCGGAATCGCGACGTCTCACCGTCGAAGCCCTCCGCGATCCCAACGGATCGGCCGACCGAAATGGCGTGGCGCCGCTGGTGGCCGAGCCCGAGCCTCTGGAACACGCCGTGAAGTTCTTCGAAAAGGGCGATCGCCCGCTCGAGTTCGTCTCGTCGCGCCAGTGGTTCGTGCGGCTCATGAATCAGCGCGACAAACTGATCGAGATGGGCGACTCCATGGAGTGGCACCCCGACTTCATGCGGTTGCGGTTCAGAAACTGGACGGAGAACCTTCAGATCGACTGGTGCGTCTCGCGCCAGCGCTACTTCGGCGTGCCGATTCCCGTCTGGTACAAGGTGACGCCGAACGGCGAGACCGACTTCGCACAGCCGATGGTGCCCGAAGCCTCGCGGCTCCCCATCGACCCCACGGTCGACGCTCCGGCCGGTTTCGCCGAAAGTCAACGCGACCAACCGAACGGCTTCACCGCCGATCCCGACGTTTTCGACACGTGGTTCACGAGTTCGCTGTCCCCGCAGATCGCGAGCGGCTGGACCCTGAACCCGGAACGCCACAAGAAGCTCTTCCCGATGGACGTGCGCCCGCAGAGCCACGAGATCATCCGGACCTGGGCCTTCTACACGATCGCGAAGGCGTGGCTCCACGAGGGCACCATCCCCTGGAAGCGTGTGGCCATCTCCGGCTGGGTCCTCGACCCGGATCGAAAGAAGATGTCGAAGAGCAAGGGCAACGTGGTGACGCCCATGCACCTTCTCGACCAGTACGGCTCGGACGCGGTGCGCTACTGGTCCCTCGCCGCGCGACTCGGCGTCGACACGGCCTTCGATGAGAAGGTGCTCAAGGTCGGCCGTCGCCTCGTAGTGAAGGTCTACAACGCCGCCCGCTATGTGCTCGGCCAGGAAGCGCCCGAGGGCCCCATCACCCATCCCCTCGACCTCGGTTTCCTGCATCAGCTTCAAGGCGTCATCGAAAGCGCCACCACATCTTTGGACGCCATGGACTACGCCGGGGCGCTCGACTCTATCGAGCGCTTCTTCTGGGACAGCTTCACCGATTCGTATCTCGAACTCGTGAAAGCACGCGCCCGAAGTGATTCCGACCCCGCGGGCCGGGCCTCCGCGGTGGCGGCCCTCCGCAAAGGACTCAACATCATCCTGCGCTTGCTCGCCCCGTACGTGCCCTACGTGACCGAGGAGGCGTGGAGCTGGGACTTCGGCCTCGATTCGAAGGCATCGATACACCTCGCACCCTGGCCCGAAACGAGCGAGCTGACGTCCCTTGGAACCTCGCGTGAGCATGCCGACGTCTACGACCTCGCGAAGGGCGCGCTCGGCGCGATCAACCGCGCGAAAACGCAGGCGGGAGGGACGGTGGGCCGGCACGTGGCCTCCCTCGCCATCGCGGCGCCCCAGGGAGTGCTCGACACATTCGCGAAGGCCGAGGCCGACATCGTGGCCGCCACCCGCGTGTTGTCGCTCAAGAAGTCCCCGGTTTCCGGAACGGACTTCGACATCGCCGGCCTCGTCAAAGAGATCGATCTCCTGCCCGTGCCCGACAAGGCGTGATGCACGCGGCATGGCGTTCCTGACCCTCGGCCCCAAAGACTACGAGCAGGCGCTCGCCGCCCGCGGGCTCGAGGAGGTCGCGGTCTTTCACCGGCGGACCACGGGTTCCACCAACGACGACGCGCGGCAGCTCGTTTCGACCCGCCTTCCGTTCATCGAGAGCGCTCTCGCCATCGTGGTGGCGGAGACTCAGACCAGCGGACGGGGCCGGGGCGCCAACCCATGGTCGTCGCCTCCCGGTTCGATCGCCCTCACGATCACGCTCCCCGGCGTCGATGCGTCGCGGCTGGGAGTTCTGCCCCTCGGCGCAGGCGCCTGCGTCGTAGCCGCCTTGCGAGGCCTCGGCGCGCAAGCCTTCGTCAAGTGGCCCAACGACGTCCTGATCGACGGCCTCAAGGTCTGCGGCATCCTGTGCGAGTCGAGCCTGCTTGAAGGTACGGCCAGGGTCTTCATCGGGATCGGCATCAACGTCGAGGGCAGCGTGGCGGAGGAGATCCCCGTCGCGGGCGCCACCACGCTCTCGAGTCACGGCATCGACGCCTCCCGACCAGCCCTGGTCGCGGACGTCACCGCTCGCATCATCGCCGTGGTGCGCGGCGGCCTGTCGAACCGCGACCTTGTTGACCAGTGGAAGGACGTCGCGGTCCCGTGGTGGGGCGAGGAAGTGGTATTCGTCGAGGGCCCCGTTGAGCGGCGCGTGACCCTGCTCGACGTGAGCCCAGAGGGACAACTCGTCGTGCGGGACGAGGCGGGTGTTGTGCGATCCCTGGCTTCGGGCGAAGTGCGGCGGCTCCGGGCCCTCCATTCGTGAACGCTTCTCCGGTCGAGCCCGAGATCGACTACTTCCGCGACATCGAGCGGGCCTTCGTGGAGCGGCGGGGAGATCCGCTCTTCATCTCCAACGCGGACTGGGTGTTTCTCGCGAAGCTCCGGAAGAAGGGCATCCCAAAGCGGGTGGTCCTGCGCGGGTTGACTGACGCCTTCGACGCGCACGCCCACTCCTTCGCGCGCAAGCAGAAGATACGTTCGCTCAAATTCTGCGAGACCGAGATCACCGCCGCGGTCGACCGGTACCGACGCGCGCTCCAGGCCGAAGGGCCGAGCCGCCGGTCCCTGAGCGGCGCGATCACGAAGCTCGAGGCGGGCATCGCCACTCTCGACGCCCCGCCCCCCATGGCCCTGGCGATCGCCGCAGCGAGGCGCGGCCTGCTCGAGGTTGCCGCCGCGGTGGACAAGGACCGGGCCTACGATGCGGACAAGGCCCTCGCGGACCTCGAGGATGGGCTCGTCGACGCCGCGGCCGCCGTGCTCGGCTCCGAAGCCGTGAGCGCGTTCGAGGAGGCGAGTCGCAACGCCACGGGAGCGTATAAGTCACGCATGCCCGAAAGTGTCTACAAGACCCTGATCGAAGAATCCGTGAGGCGCAAGATCCTGCAGCGCTTTTCCCTTCCCCGCTTCCTCCTGGCCGAGATCGAGTGAGCGGCGACCTTCTCCACGGCAAGGTCCTTCGCGCGGTCAACGGCGGGTACGGCCTTCTCCAGATCGACGGCCAGACCGTCTTTGCACGGAACGCCCTCACGGGCGAAGACGTGACGGTGGCGGTCAGGTCGAAACGGAAGGGCGTGCTTTTCGGCGAGGCGGTCTCGGTCGAGACCAGGCATGAAGGGCGCAGGGAGGCGCCGTGCCCGGTCGCTTCCCGCTGCGGCGGCTGTCACTACCAGATCGCCGGGCCCGCAGCGCAGGAGGAAGCGAAGAAGGAAGCGCTCGCCGAACTCCTCGGCCGGGCTCACATCGACCTCCCCATTTCGCGCTGGCACAGCGGACCCGAGTTCGGCTGGCGGGCGCGGGTCGAGCTTCATGGCGCGCGGCTCGAGGAGGCCTTCACCCTCGGCTTCTTCGAGGAACGTTCGCATCGCGTCGTCCCCGCCGCGGGGTGCCTGCAGGTCTCGGAGCGCATGCGGACCCTGATCGACGTCGTGGTCAAGGCCCTCAGCGCCGGCGGCATCAAGTCGGGCTCGGTCGAGATCGCCGAATCGTTCAGCGGGCCGGG
>CAZBTT010000460.1:0-4459 GCA_964494295.1 uncultured Acidobacteriota bacterium | reverse complement strand
TCCGCCACGCCGCAGGCAACTTCTACATCAACGACAAGCCCACCGGCGCCGTGGTCGGCCAGCAGCCCTTCGGCGGCGCGCGCGGTTCGGGCACCAACGACAAGGCCGGTTCGAAGATGAACCTGATGCGCTGGGTTTCCGCCCGGACGATCAAGGAGACGTTCGCTCCCGCGACCGACTGGCGCTATCCGTTCATGTCCGGGGAGTGACGGCCCGCCCTCGAAGTAACGCCGTCCGGCCTTTCCGCGGACGGTGTAACGTCTCGGCGCCAACATGACCGAGACACAGCGCGTTCGACTCGACGGACACATGCCTGCCCCCTCCACCCAGACGGGCGGAGGGTGCCTGATCTTCTTCGGGATGCCCTTCATCGCGATCGGTTTCTTCGTGATGGCCCTGTCCCTCGGATACCTGCCGCTGGACGAAGCCAAGGTGAATGGGCCGAAGGAACTGCTGACGGTGTTCGGCGGAGTGTTTGCGACGGCCGGCCTCGGCGTCGCCTGGGTAGGCGCGGCCGGAATGGCGCGGGCCCGCGCGGCGCGGAAGCGTAAAGAGGAGTATCCCCTCGAGCCGTGGTTCTGGGATCACCCCTGGGACAAACGATGGGCGGAGCACGGAAGCCTCTGGCCCGCGCTCCAGGGCTTCCTCCTGTTCCTGTTCCTTTCCGCCTTCCTCTCGATGTTTCACTGGTGGGCGTTCTTCTCGGGTGAAGGTCCCCTTCCGCTCAAGATCTTCATCGGCATCTTCGACCTGATCGCTCTGGCCGTTCTCTTCGGCGCGATCTACTCGATGTTCCAGTATTTCAAATACGGAAAGAGCCGGCTCCACTTCGCGAGGTTCCCGTTCCGTCCCGGCAGCACCCTGGAAGCGGGCCTCGAGGTCAGCCGCAAGATCCAGGCCGCGCCCTCGATCTCGCTCACTCTCCGCTACATCGAGGAGGTAACAGAGACGACCGGCTCGGGCAAGAACCGGAGTTCGAGGCAGGTCCTCTATTGCCTGCACGAAGTGAAGCAGGAACTGAGTTCGAGCCAGTTCGACATCAACTCCCAGGGTGAGATCCCCATCAGCATGCGACTGCCCCAGGGAGACTTCTCGAACCGGCTCCTTGATACGCCAAGGCGCTACTGGGAGCTCGAGATCAAGGCTGAGACCCCGGGAATCGACTACGCGGCGACTTTCCTGGTCCCCGTCTACTCGCCGGCGTAGCCGCTTAGACCTTGAGCACGTGGATGACCGCTCGACCGGTGGCCCTCCCTACCTCCACCACGCGCAGGATGCTACGCAACCAGGTGAAGAAGTAGTCGGGGCCTTGCCCCTCGTCACCGCGCACGTTCTTATAGTCGTAAGCCGGATTCGAAGAAACGTAGTCGCGGGCCACCGCCGCCGCAACCTCTTCCCTCCCCATGCTGCCGTCGGTGTCCGCATCCAGCGCGAGATCCGGGTCCTCTCTGACGCGCTCGATAAGGCGACGGAAATCCGAGGCAATGCCCGCCAGGGCGGCAGGGTCGAACACGGTGACCGCGGTGAAACCGTGCTCCGTCTCGAACCTGTACTGGCCCTCATCGGACAGGAAGCGAAGCGACGGCAGCTCGACGGCCTCGACAAGGGCCTTCGCGGTGTAGATGGCCCAGCCGCTCCGGGTGGCGCCCGACACGTAGACGAGCGGCCCGGCCGATTTCTCCTGCTCCAGAAACGCCGCGGTCGCGAGCGGGCTCACCTGATCGGGCGTGTCGAGCCGCGCCGGCGCCAGGCTGGCGTCAGTGGTGTAGGTAGAGGTGCCGTAGCTGTGGGACATGGATGCCGCCGGTCGAAAGAACCGAAGATAAGCGGGATCTCAGAACACCCAGACGATGTCGTAGCGGAGGAGTTTCGTCGCCGTCTTCGTGGGGGCCACGGTTTTCTCCTCGAAACGCGATGGGTCGACATCACCCGCGGTCTCGATCGATGACTCGATCTCCGTGATCTCCTGCTTCAAAGCCTCGACCCGACTCTCGGCGTTGTCTTCCATGCGGTTCTTCGAGGTCACGCCGCCCATGGCGCTGGCACCCTTGCGGATAGTTGACGCGGCGGTCGACCGTCTTCCGCCAAAGAGCGACCCGAAGAGCGATGCGCCCACCTCGTTGGCGCCGTTCAACATCGCCGCCTTCGTTTCCTGCGCCCGGCC
Organism: uncultured Acidobacteriota bacterium; assembly: GCA_964494295.1. Lineage (GTDB taxonomy): Bacteria > Acidobacteriota > Vicinamibacteria > Fen-336 > JAGNNV01 > JAGNNV01. The sequence goes on along the minus strand of CAZBTT010000460.1, from coordinate 2,295 downwards.
TTCCAGATCCTCCGTGGCCTTCTGTAGATCCCGTTGTTTGCGCTGGAGTCTCTCCCGCAGTTTCTCTGCCTCGGCGTTCGACACGCTGGCTTCGAGACGCTTCTCGAACTCTTCGGCGGATTCCCCCGGCAGAGACTGCATCTTCGTGACCGAATCGAGCAGCACGGTCAGCCGGAACTCGTCAGCCAGGCGGTCTTTGACCGCGCGTTCGATCCCCTTGGCTCCCGCCGATGAAAGAAACCCGGGCAGATCACCGTAGCGCGCCCCCGCGGGCGCATCGACGGTGATCGCTCCCTCGTCGTCGAGTTCGATGTGCTCCGCGTCCAGAATCTCCGCCGGCGAGGGCACGGAAAGCGGGTAGAGGCGCACGCCGATCACTTCGTCCTGGTCCTTGAGACGGTAGGCGTACTTGACGAGTAGATGAGGCTCCGCCTGCGCGGCCCCGTATTTCCTGAAGTAGAGGTGCTTGAAGGGCGGTGGCAGGACGGGCGCGGTCGAGGACTCGTCGCGGACCGCAGGCGCCGCCGCCGCTTCTCCCGGCGCATGAATAGACATCAGCTGCGAGATCTCCTCGCGCGTTACCGGACCTCGGAGATATGACATCGCGAAACGAGAGGAGAGCAGACAGGGCTTGCCGCGGTGAACATCGTGCAAGACGAAGACACGCTTTCGAGTGGCGCCAAGGAGGGCATCCACATCCTTGCCCTCCAAGCCGGCGCTCATCAGCCCATCCTTGAGGCGAATCTTGTCAGCCTCGGTCTGGGTACGACCGACGAGCCACGTTCCGATGTTTGCTAAGCCCCGGTAGTCGAGGTCGCTCGGGTTCTGTGTCGCGAGGACAATTCCGATACCCTGCGACCTGGCCTGCTTCAGCAGGGTAATGAGCGGCCTCTTCGTCGGCGGGTTCGCCGGCGCCGGCGGGAAATACCCATAGATCTCATCCATGTAGACGAGAGCGCGAAGGGATGTCGTCCCCGACTGTCGGCGCATCCAGGTCTTGACCTTGTCGAGAATCAGCGCGGTGACGAAGAAACGCTCCTCCTCCGAGAGATGAGCGGTGTAGATCACCGAGAGCCGCGGCTTGCCATCCGGCGCGTACAGCATGGCCTGGATGTCGAGGGGCTGGCCCACCCGCCACGCCTGAAACTGCGGAGACGCGAGGAGGTTGTTGAGCGCCATCATCAAACCCTGGCGCTGCTTTCGCGGATATACGCTGTCGAGGGGCAGGGCGCCGATCTTGTCGAAGGGCGGATCGGCCACCGCCGCGATCAGGCTCTCCAGGGTGAGGCCTTTGCCGGACTTCCAGGCGTTCTCGATGATGTTCGCGAGAAGGATGAACTCCTGCGACTGGAGCGGGTCGGCCTCGATCTTCAGAAGACCGAGCAGGCCGCTCACAATCCCCGCGATTTCGTCCCGCAGGTCTTCCGGAGCCTTGTCGAACGCGACCGAAGGGGCCTCGAGGGATTGAAGGACGTTGAGTTGAAGGCCGGCGGACGAACCCGGGGTGTAGATCGCCGCGTGGTGCTTCGACTTCAGATCCTTGATGTCCGCGGAGCCCAGTCCCCAGTCGGCGAGTCCCTTGCTCCAGATCGCCGCCGCCGCCGCCGCGGCTTCGCCCGGCGTCTTTCCCTCGCGCCGCGCCGCGTCCCTGTCCACCCAGGGCTCGAATGAGGCGGCGGAGAGGTCTTCGAAAAGCAGGAGCAGGTTGCCGAGGTCGCCCTTGGGGTCGATGGCGATGACGGGTACGCCCTGGCGCAGGACCTCCTCGATCAGGCCGATGGCGAGACCGGTTTTCCCGGATCCGGTCATCCCGACGATCAGGCCGTGAGTGAGAAGGTCGGTCGAATTGAGGTCGATGCGGGCGCCGAGCGTGTCGCCGGAAACCGGCGCTTCCCTGCCGAGAAAAAGTCCTGAGGCCATGCCGGGCAGTATATGAGGGCGAAGGTAGGCCTTATGAATCATTGACCGGTCCCGGAGCTCGGGGCGAGAGTCACATCATGCTCGACCTGATGACCAAGGGGCGGGCGGATCTACTCCGCTTCCGCGGCCTCAAGAACATGGTGGGCAACACGCCCCTCCTGGCCCTTCACATGCTGTATCGCGGCGAACCGCGGACGATCTACGCCAAGGCTGAAAACCTGAACCTCACGGGCTCGATCAAGGACCGCATCGCCGTCCACATCCTTCGCAAAGCCCAGCACGACGGTCTGCTCACGAGTGGCAGCTACATCGCGGAAGCGACGAGCGGCAACACCGGCATCTCCTTCTCCGCGGTGGGCCGGGCGCTGGGGCACC
>CAZBTT010000459.1:0-4468 GCA_964494295.1 uncultured Acidobacteriota bacterium | reverse complement strand
TGTCGCGTACCTCGAGCCCTCGGCCGATCTGCGCGCGAAATGGCAGTACCAGAACCTGATGTTCATGACCGCGGGATATCTCGCGGGAAAATTGTCCGGGACTTCGTGGGAGGCGCTCGTGAAGGCCCGGATCTTCGAGCCGCTCGGCATGAAGACCGCCGGCTTCAGCGTGGTGGAGATGGAGAAAGCGCCTGATGCGGCGCTTGGCTACGACGTTTCGGGCGACCAGCCGAAACGCCTGCCCTACCGGAACATCTCCGCGGTCGGACCCGCGGGTTCCATCAACGCCTCGGCTTTGGAGATGGCGCATTGGGTGAGGCTGCAACTCGCCTATGGCCGGATCGGCGACACGCGAATCGCGTCTGAAGCCACGATCCGCGAGATGCATCAACCCTTCGCGACCATCGACTCCCGCTCCCCCGACCCCGAGATCCAGAATCCCGGCTACGGCCTCGGCTGGTTCGTCGACAACTACCGCGGCCGCGTGAGGGTCCATCACGGCGGGAACATCGACGGCTTCTCCGCGATGGTCGCGATGATCCCGTCGGAGAACGTTGGCGTCGTTGTTCTCACCAACGCGAACGGGACGCCCGCCGCCTCGAACATCGCAAACCTCGCCCTCGACCGGATGCTTGGTCTCGAGCCCATCGACTGGAGCGGAAGAGCCGTGGCCCGCCGAGACGCGGCGAAAGCCGCTTCCGAGAAGGCGAAGAAGGCCACGGGCGGAGCGCGCAAAGCCGGCACCCGTCCCGCCCATGCGCCCGCCGAGTATGCGGGCGAGTACGAACATCCGGGATACGGCGTGGTCATGGTGACCGAGAAGGCGGGAGCGCTCCGGGCTCGTCTGCACGCTATCGAACTCGCTCTCGAGCACTGGCACTTCGAAACCTTCAACGCGATTCCCGAAGATCCCGCGGTGGGCGAGACGCCGTTCAAGGCGCGCTTCGAAACCAGCGTGCGCGGCGATGTCGTCGCTCTGGAACTGCCTCTCGACCCCCTGGTCTCGCCGATCCGATTCAAGAAGAAGCCTCCCGCGCGGCTCCTTGATCCGGCCTTTCTCGCGACGCTCGCGGGCGACTACCGCTCGCCGGACAATCCTGGCCTCGTTGTGAAGGTCGCGGTTTCGGGACCGAACCTTACGGCCACTGTGCCCGGCCAGCCCGCCTACGTCCTGATACCGTATTCCGGCGTCGAGTTCGATCTCAAGGGACTCACCGGATACTCAATCCGTTTTAATCTGGATCCTGCCGGGAAACCTTTGACCGCCGATCTCCTCCAGCCCGACGGCGTTTACAACCTGAGGCGGCCCTGAGAACGATCTTGTCCTTCACAACCGACGTTCTTCTTCGCGACGGCGAGTCGCTTCGTATCCGGGCGGCGCACCCCGCTGACAGGGAAAGGGTGGCGCGCGAGTTCCCTCCCGGCCTCGCGGGGCATGACTTCGACCGCGATGTGGCGCTGGTCGCGACGCAGGGTTCCGAAAACGAGCAGATCGTGGGATTCGGCCGCTTCCATCGCGTCGAATCGGGCGCGGACCGCGTGCCGCGCGCGGAGTTCGCTCTCGAAGTCGCCGATGCGTGGCGCCAGCGAGGTGTGGGGACGGCGCTTCTCGAGCAGATGACCGCCGCCGCGTCCCGCCTCGGGATAGAGCGATTCGAGGCCGACGTCCTTCCCGGCGCTCCGAGGATGATGGATCTCCTCGCCCACCTCGGTTTCGATGTGACCTCCGAGTCCCGGGGGAGCGTGGTCCGCCCCTGGTTCCCCGTGCGATTGACCGAAGCGGTCCGCCGGGCCATCGACCAGCGGGCCTCCGCCGCTTCGGCCGTGAGCATCCGCGCCTTGATGGAACCACGTTCGGTCGCCCTGCTCGGCGCTTCGCGGAAGGCCGCGACGATCAGCGGCACGCTGCTCGCCAATCTCAAGGAGAGCTACAAGGGCGCCATCTATCCCGTGAACGCCGCGGGCGGCGAGATTCAGGGCCTGCCCGCGTTTCCGACCGTCGCCGCGATCGGCAAGCCGGTCGATCTCGGCATCATCGCGGTGCCCGCTCCCGGTGTTCTGCAGGCGGTGCGCGAGTGCGCCGACGCAGGCGCCAACGCGGTGGTGGTGATCTCCGCCGGCTTCGCGGAACTCGGTCCCGAAGGCCAGGCCGAGCAGGAACGGATCCGCGATTTCGTCCGCCGCTCCGGAATGCGGATGGTGGGCCCGAACTGCATGGGCATTCTGAACACCGATCCCGTGGTCTCGATGAATGCGACCTTCGCGCCCACGGTGGCGCCCGCCGGCAATGTCGGGATGCTGTCCCAGAGCGGCGCCCTGGGCGTCGCGATCCTGGACCACGCGAAAGACCTTCACATCGGAATTTCCACATTCGTCTCGGTGGGCAACAAGGCCGATGTGTCGGGCAACGACCTGCTCGCGTTCTGGAAGGACGATCCGCGAACCGACGTGATCGCGCTCTACCTCGAGAGTTTCGGCAATCCGCGTCGCTTCGCGCGACTTGCTCCCGAAGTGGCGCGGCGTAAACCCATCGTCGCGGTGAAATCCGGTCGCTCGGCCGCGGGCACGCGCGCCGCCTCGTCGCATTCGGCCTCGCTGGCCTGCCTCGACATCGGCGTCGATGCTCTCTTCGAACAGGCGGGGGTCATCCGCACGAGCACACTCGAGGAGATGTTCGATGTGGCGGCGCTGCTCGCGACACAGCCTCCGCCAAAGGGGCCGCGCGTCGGTGTCGTCACTAACGCAGGTGGACCCGGCATCCTTCTTGCCGATGCCTGTGAAGCCCAGGGCTTGACCCTGCCCGAACTCACGCCGGCGTCACTCGAGAAGCTCCGCTCGTTTCTTCCCGCCGCCGCCGGTTTCAAGAATCCCATCGACATGATCGCGTCTGCCACCGCGGAGCAGTACGCGCGCACCATCGAGATCGTCGGACAGGATCCGAACGTCGACGCGGTGATCGTGGTCTTCGTGCCGCCGCTCGTGACCACCGCCGAGGAGATCGCCGCTGCGGTAGCGACGAGTGCCGCCACCGTGCCGCCGCACATCCCCGTCCTGACGGTTTTCCTGGCGAGCAAGGGAGCGCCTCCGATGCTCGCGACGGGCGGGCGCGGCCGACTGCCCTCTTACGCGTTTCCCGAGAATGCCGCGCGAGCCCTCGCCGCCGCCCTCAAGTATCAGCGCTGGCGTGACCGGCCCCGCGGCGAGACCGTCCAGCTCACCGACGCTCAGCGTTCGGAAGCGCGTCGGATCGTGCAGACGTCGCTCGAAGCGACCCCCGAAGCTCACTGGCTCGGCACAGACGATGTTCGAGCCCTCCTCCAGGTCGCGGGAATCGCGATGGCCGATCTGCGTCTCGCCTCACCCGTGGATGCGCCCGCCGTGGCCGAGGCCATGGGTTTCCCGCTCGTCGCGAAAGCCGTGGCCCCCGGCCTGGTTCACAAAACCGACGTGGGCGGCGTTGTTCTTAACCTCCGCAGCGAGGCGGAAGTCGCCTCCGCGGTGACGGCGATGCGCGAGAGTCTCTTGAAGGCGGGGTTCGTCCTCGAGAACGTCCTCCTCCAGAAACAGATAGAGGGCGGGCTCGAAGCTCTCGTGGGTGTGGTGGTCGACCCCACGTTCGGTCCGCTGCTGCTTTGCGGCATCGGAGGGGTTCAGGTCGAACTTCTCCGCGACGTCTCGTTCCATCTGCCTCCGATCAGCGATCTCGATGCCGCGGAAATGATTGATCGGCTGCGTCTGCGGCCGCTTTTCGACGGCTATCGCGGAAGCCCGCCCGCCGACCGCGCCGCTCTGATCACCCTTCTCCAGCGTCTCTCCGCCCTCGTCGAAGAGCTGCCCGAGTTGCACGAACTCGACCTCAATCCCGTGCGAGTCCTTAGGCCCGGGGAGGGTGCGGTGGTCGTCGACGCGCGGATCCGCGTGGGGCGATCCGCTGCGGTCTGAGCGCTTACAATCGCGTTTCCCATGACCCGCGCCCAGGTTCTCGAAGTCACAGGCGCCGACCGCGACGAGCGGGCGCTTGTGGACGCGGTCGATTTCGATCGACTTCCCCGGCACGTGGCCATCATCATGGACGGCAACGGCCGCTGGGCGAAGAAACGCTTCCTGCCGCGTCTTGAAGGTCATCGCGCCGGTGTGGAATCGGTCCGCTCCGTGGTCGAGACCGCGGCCCGTCTCGGCCTCGAAGCCCTCACCGTGTACGCCTTTTCGACCGAGAACTGGAAGCGGCCCACCGATGAAGTCTCCGGCCTCATGGGTCTGCTCAAGCTCTACATCCGCCGCGAACTGAAGACCCTTCAGGAGAACAACATTCGCTTCGGTGTCGTGGGCGGCCTCGAAGGTCTGCCGAAAGACGTCCAGGACGAACTGCGCCGAGGCATCAAGGAGACGGCGCACCTCACCGGCCTTCAGTTCTCCCTGGCCCTCAACTACTCGGGACGCTCGGAACTCACCGACGTCGTGAAGCGGA
>CAZBTT010000458.1:0-4497 GCA_964494295.1 uncultured Acidobacteriota bacterium | reverse complement strand
CTCGCGGCGGAAACCGTGCTCCCCACCGGGCGCATCAGGACTGTGCGGCTCGACGTGATCAGCGAACCCACCATCGCTCCGGGTCCGGGTGATGCCAACCGTCTGCAGCAGGTGATCTGGAAGCTGCTCTCGAACGTCATTCGACTGACCCCGGTGGGGGGCTGCGTGAGCGTTACCGTCTCTTCGGCCGGGTCGGGGGCCCTGATCTCGGTGGTCGATGATGGCGCCGGGATCGAACCCGCGTTCCTGCCCTACGTCTTCGATCGTTTTCGGCAGGGCGATTCTTCGAGCACACGAAGGTATGCGGGTCTTGGGCTGGGCCTCGCGATCGTGCGCCATCTCGTCGAGTTGCACGGCGGCACGGTCGAGGCGAGAAATCGAGAGGACCGCTCAGGGGCTGTTTTCACGGTTCGCCTGCCGCGTCTTGTGGGGATTGGTTCGAACGCGCTCCCCTCGGGTGACCGATCGCTCGTTCGGGGGCCGGTGAGCCAGCCGGGTCGGCTTCTCTCAGATGTGAGAGTTCTCCTCGTCGACGATGACCTGGATGCGCTCGAGGGTCTCGCCCTCGTGCTGCGCCACTCCGGCGCTCGCGTTTCGATCGCAGCCTCGGCGTGCGACGCGCTCGCTCTTGTTCTCAAGGATCTGCCGCACGTGATCGTCGCCGACATTGGCATGCCGGAGGAGGACGGGCACGCCTTCCTCAAGATCGTGAGGGCCCTTCCCGCGATGCGCGGCGGAACGACACCCGCCATAGCCCTTACGGCTCACGCAGCCCCCAAGGACCGCCTCGATGCCCTGCGCAGCGGTTTTGAGCTCCATGTCGCGAAGCCGGTGAAGCCCGGGGATATCGTCGCCGCGATCGCCACCCTGGCGATGGTTTCCGTCGACTAGTTCGGCGGGAGCGCGGCTACGGGTGCGGGTTGCGCTGTGGCCTGCTGGAGAGCTGCGGTGAGCCGCGCCGCCGCCTTGAGGAAGCGTCCGGGGTCCGAGCCGGCCCGGGCCGCAGGCTCATTGCCAAAGGCTCCCACGCGAGCCGCAGCGTCGCTTATCTCAGGGAAGCCATAGATCGCCGCCGATCCGGCGAGGCGATGCGCCATCTCCTGAAGATCCGCGGCGATCCTGCTGTCCCACCCCCGATCGCGCAGCGAGGCGGCGGCGACCTCGATCGCACGCAGCCTTTCCGGCAGTTCCGCCGCATAGGCCATGCGCAAAGTGGCAAGGTCCTCGCGCCGCGTCTCATTCAGCTTTTCCTTCTGGTGGCGGTCCCACATTCCCTGGATGGTCCGGGCCAGCGTGTCGGGATCGAAGGGCTTGGGGATCACCCCCAGCGAGCCGAGCTCGCGGTATTCCATGATTTCCCGGGGTTGCACGCGTGCGGTCATGAAGATGACCGGAGTCGACCTTGTGGCGGGCATCTGCCGGAAAGCGGCAAACGCCCCCTGACCGTCGAGCCCCGGCATCATCACGTCGAGCAGGATGAGATCCGGATCGAAGGATTTCGCGGTTTCAAGCGCTTCCGCGGCGGTACCGCACGCGCGCACCTCGAAATTCTCAACGTGAGCCAGGAGGACCGTCGTCACGTCCTGAATGTCGGGATCGTCCTCCACGAGGAGAATCTTGCGCAGGTTATTGCCAGGCATCACTCTCTGGTCAGCAAAACACGTGCCCTCGAGGTCTGGGGGGCACGGCTCTTGCTTCGAGCAGAAGGCGAGGTCCTTAGACTATGGCCATTCGTGTTGTGCTGGCGGACGATCATGCGGTTGTTCGTAGCGGAGTCAAGATCCTTCTGGAGATAGAGGGATTCGAGGTAATCGGCGAAGCCCAAGACGGCATCGAGGCCGTGAGGCTGGTGCGGGAGCTGAGCCCGGAGATCGTCGTCCTCGATCGGGCCATGCCGCTGCTCAACGGAATCGACGCGGCGCGAGAGATCCGCCAGATCGCGCCTCACATCGGGATGATCCTGCTGACCATGGACACGGACGAGCGGCACCACCTCGAAGCGCTGCGCGCCGGCTTCAGAGGGTGTGTCCTCAAGACCTACGAAGCCCGCGAACTCGTCAAGGCGATCCACGCGGTCGTGGGGGGAGGGACGTACCTGCATCCAGGCCTCTCCGACATGGTCGTCGAGGCCTATCTCCAGGGTGGGGCCCCTCCCGCCGGCCCGTTGAGCCCGCGCGAGCGCCAGGTTCTCCAGCTTCTCGCCGAAGGAAAGAAAACGCGAGAGGTCGCGGCCCTCCTTGGTCTCAACGTCAAGACTGCCGAGTCCCACCGCACGCGAATCATGAAGAAGCTCGACCTCAAGGAGACGGCGGGTCTGGTCCGCTACGCCCTCCGCGAGGGTGTCACCCAGCTCTGATCGGGCCGAGGCGCCCCCGGGCATGTGCCTTGCAGAACTCAGGGCCAGGACACCCCTTGAAAACAATCGAAGGAAATCATCATGAAACCAGGCTTCTCGAAGAGTCCCGGAATGCTGCTGCTCGGAGTCTGGCTGATCCTGGTCAGCCTCGCGCCCCTCGTCCCCCTGATCAGTTCCCTGGGCATTCTGGTGAATGTGGTGGGAGTGGCCGCCGGAGTGCTCGTCCTCATGGGGCGATAAGAGCGCTCCTCGGGAACAATCTACAAAGCTCTGTGGGCCGGCCGGTTTGATGAGGCTCGCGGCCATGGGGGCCGGGACCGCGGCCGGACCGCGTTTTCTCTACGCGATCCTCGCCGCCGCCCTTTTCCTCCCCGCGGTCATCGCGGTCGCCCTCCATCCGGAGGGCGGCTTCTTGAGCCGCCCACTGCTCTTCGCTTTCCTGTTGATCGATCTCGGTCTCATCGGTTTCGTCCTCAGGAGCCGGTCGGCGCAACGGCCGCCCGAGATCGGGACCCACCCGGAGGAGGGCGCGATCGGAACACGGACGGGCGAGGTCGAGCCGGAGATCGATGCGGTCAACGGCCTTGGGCTGTCGCTCGCGGGGCGGATCGGTACCGCAAGCCTCGTGAAGGCGGTCGCCGAAGCCGGAGTCGCGGTCACGGGAGCTGCGTACAGCGCATTCCTTTTCAAGGACGCCTCGGGGGGCGCCATGCAGTACGTCGCCGGAGCTCCCAAAGACGCTGTCATCGACTTCTCCCTCTTCGATGACGCCAACGCGTTCGGGTCGCCTTTTGTGGGCGCGGTCTCACGCACCGACGACCTCGCGAAGGACGCTCGTTACGGTCCGAATCTCCCGTTCCGGCGCATGCCCAAAGGCTCTCTGCCGGCGAAGAGCTACCTCGCGGCCCCGGTTCGCGCTCGTACCGGTGAACTTCTGGGCGGCCTTTTCCTCGGACACCCGGGGGCTTCGCGCTTCACCGAGAGAGACGAGAGGATGGTCGCGGCCCTTGCTGCCCATGCCGCCATCGCCCTCGACAACGCGCACCTGAGCCATGAAGCGAAGCAGGCGCGCGCCTCCGCGGAGGCGGCGAACGGGCTCAAGGACGAGTTCCTCGCGACTTTGTCGCACGAGCTGCGGACCCCCCTCACCGCCATTGTGGGCTGGGCCTACTTGTTGCGCGGAGGCAAACTCTCGCCCGAGGAGACGGCCCGCGCGGTGGAGACGATCATCCGCAATGCCGCGGCCCAGAATCAGATCATCAACGAACTTCTCGATGTCTCGCGGATCATCACGGGCAAGGTCCAACTCGACCTCCGCCCTCTCGATCTCGCCACTCCGGTCAGGGGCGCGCTCAACACCATCACGCCGGCCGCGAACGCGAAGGGCGTCCATCTCCAGATCACCGAGGACTCCCTTGGAGGCTTCGTGATGGGCGATCCCGAGCGTCTGCAGCAGGCCTTCTGGAATCTCTTCTCCAATGCGGTCAAGTTCACCCCGAGGAATGGGCGGGTGCGGATCAGCGTGGAGTCGGTGGGATCGAACGTGGAGGTCGTTGTGACTGACTCCGGGCTCGGGATTGCTCCCGCCTTTCTCCCGCACATCTTTGAGCGATTCACCCAGGACGACGCGTCGAGCACTCGGAAGTCGCGCGGTCTTGGTCTGGGTCTCTCGATTGTCCGGCATCTGGTGGAGCTTCACGGCGGCAGCGTCAGTGCGGAGAGCCCGGGGCTCGGACAAGGCGCAACCTTCACGGCGCGGTTCCCGCGCTCCACACTTCTCGCGGCGGAGCCCGAACCCGAAACCCGACGGCCGGCGGTCTCGGCGCCATCGAGCCACGAACCGGTGAGAGACCTCACGGGCGTTCGCGTGCTGGTCGTGGAAGACGACGAGGACGCGCGAGGTCTGATCGAGAAAGTGCTCGAGACTCAAGGGGCCGGCGTAAGGACCGTATCCTCGGCCCGCGAGGCCCTTCAGGTTCTCGATGGAGACCGCTTCGACGTTCTCCTGAGCGATATCGAAATGGCCGAAACGGATGGCTACGAGCTGATCAAGGAGCTGCGCCTGCGGCCCAACCAGCGGGGCGGGTCGCCTCCCGCCCCCCCCCTTACCGCCCACGCCCCAACCAAACAACCACCTCGCC